>DATDMO010000170.1:0-18949 GCA_036518755.1 Candidatus Acidiferrales bacterium
GCGGCGGCGGTGGCGGTGGCGGCGGTGGTGGCGCCACTAGAAACGTGCTCAGCATTGCCTTGGGCAGCACCTGCGTGTAGATCAGCGGAATCAGCAACATCGCGCCCAGGATCGCCGCCTGAATCATCACTGAGAGGCCTATGGACCATGGCTTGTGAGTTCGGGCCATGTCTCCCCTCGCGCCAGAAACAACGAGCTCGTTAAACATAGGCACCTCCTCGTTCTGCCCTTCTGTGCGGTCTCTTCTCTATATGGTAAGGACGCAAGAGGCGTTCCAAACTCGCCCGGCTAACTCCTTAGAACACAGAGGTCCGTTTTGCGGCGTGCGTACTAGGCCTACGCAATAACTGCACTGAGTACCCCTGACTTCCTACTCGTACATGATTGATGGGACTTGGCTTACACGAAAGACCCTATGCGAGCGTCGTTCCCTAATCTCAACTCAACGGGCATCGAAAGGCGAAGTCTGCACCCGAGGCATGGCGCGCGGTGGACGATGACCTAGGGCTCGCGGGAGCTTGCACTGTACTCAATAGCCTGTCAGTGAGTACAATCCGCCACCGCAACTGAAGCCCGCAAAGCTGAGGAGGGAATCGAATCGACTATGCGCAATCGATGGGCAAGTGCTGCGTTCTGGATCGTTTTGTCAGCCATGACAATTGGCGCCGTTGACGTGCACGTTGGCGGGCCGGCTGCTGCCTCGGAAACTCCGTCTCTTGCCGCCGCGGACGCCTGCGACTACGCCTGCCTCACCACACTCGTGGATCAGTACTTGAAAGCCCTCATCGCGCACGACCCGGCGCAAATTCCCGTCACCGGTGACGTCAGATTCACCGAGAACACGATTCCGTTGAAACTTGGGGACGCTCTGTGGGGCACAATGAGCGGGCTCGGAACCTACAAGCTTTATTTTGCGGATCCGCAGGACGGCACGGCGGGGATCGAGGCCTCCATTCGCGAAAACGGAACGCCCGCGCTTCTGCTGCTCCGGCTGAAGGTGGTGAACCACAAAATCAGCGAGATCGAGATGCTGGTTCACCGCAATGCGCAGGACGCGACAGCCCTCGAAAAATTCGGCCGGCCAAATGCGGTCTGGTCGCAACCCCTGGAACCCTCGCAACGCGTTCCGCGGCAAGAAATGGTGAAAATCGCGAATTCGTATTTCGACGGCATCCTTCATTCCGCGGGCGATTCGGTGCCGTTCGATCCCAGATGCAACCGCATTCTCGATGGCGGCCAGGATACCAACAACCCCACCGCCAAGGGCTGGTGGGATAAGGGTTCCTTCAAGCCCGATGCCATGGGAATTCGCGAGAACATGAACACTCACATCTGGTCGTACATTCACTCGATTGATCCGCGGCGCATCGTCGTGGTCGATCAGAAAATGGGAATCGTCGTAGGAATGTTCATGTTCAATCATCCAGGAAACGTCAAGTTCGCGGACGTGCCCGGCGTGGGCAAAGTTCCCATGCCGCCCGTGACGCAGAGACCCTCAAGCGTCCTGATGGGCGAATTCTTCAAGCTGGAAGGTGGCAAGATCCGGCAGATCGAAGGAATTTCTCTCGCCCTGCCCTACGGAGCGAAGACCGGATGGGAAACTTCCAGCCGCAAAAATTAGCGGCAGCAGTCACAGGCTGCTCAAGCATCGCTTTGTTACAGAGAGGAGATTCATATGATGAAGAAAATCCTTGCCGGCGCCACCCTTTTGCTTGTGGCCTTCCTCGGCTCCCTTGCCGCGACGGCTAAAAACGATGTGCAACGCGAGGCTCAAGACCGCGCTCAGATCGAAAAGCTGATGTGGCAGTACACTCGCGCCCTGGATACCGAGAACGCCGATGCGTACGCCGCCACATATACACCGGATGGGCAATTTGGCAGCGGCGCCAACGCAATCAAGGGACACGACGCGCTTAAGAAAATGATCACGGATTTTCGTCAACGCACCGCCGATGCCGAGGCCAAAGGACAGAAGAGGCCGGCCATGTACCATATAACGGCCAACAGCTACCTTGAGTTTATCGATAAGGATCACGCGCGCTTGGAAGCTTACTGGTTGACGGTGTTCGCTCAGGCCGGTCCCAACGTGCCTGTTCGCGTAGCCGCTGCCGGCCGCGACGTCGACGATCTCGTCCGCGTGAATGGCCAGTGGCTCATCAAGATGCGTGACGTCGCGCCAAAAGACTAAACGCTGCCCCGTCCGTTCGTTTCTCCTTACCACCATGGATGCGCCGGACTCAACAACCGTGCTAGTCTCCTTTTCTCTCCAGCCCGGTTTCACGTTTCGACGACCAAGGAGGCAACCATGAGCACCAAGGCAGTCCCGGCCAGCGAAACAAGCGTCGCCCCAGTCAACATGAAGTTTGAAATCGTCGTCCTTCCCGTCTCCGATGTCGACCGCGCCAAGGAGTTCTACGCGAAGCTCGGATGGCGCCTCGACGCCGATTTTGCCCACGAAGACGACTTCCGCGTGATCCAGTTCACGCCGCCTGGCTCCGGGTGTTCGATCATTTTTGGCAAGAACATCACCGCCGCAACACCCGGCTCCGCTCAGGGACTCTACCTGATCGTCTCCGACATCGAAGCCGCCCGCAAAGAGCTGCTCGATCGCGGCGTCGGGGTCAGCGAGGTGTTCCACAACGATGGCGCGTACGCTGGCGCGGACGAGCCTTACCTGTTTGGGCGGGTCCGGGTGAACGGTCCAGATGCCGAGCATCGCAGCTACCGCTCGTTCGCCTCGTTCAAAGATCCGGACGGCAACGGCTGGCTATTTCAGGAGCTCACCACGCGGCTGCCCGGTCGCATCGATCCCGCGACCACCACATTCACATCGGCAAGCGACTTGGCGAATGCGATGCGACGCGCGTCCGCCGCCCACGGCGAGCACGAGAACCGTATCGGCGCGGCCGACGCGAACTGGCCCGATTGGTACGCCGCTTACATGGTAGCGGAGCAGACGGGGACGGAACTCCCGACTTGAGGGAGGTCTTCGTCGAAGGAGCCCGATCATGCGTTCTGACATCGTGCCCGGCGCCAAGTTGCCCGACTACCAGTTGCCCGATCACACCGCGACGCCGCGAAAGCTCAGCGAACTCCAGGGCGACGACCCGCTGATCCTCACGCTCGCGCGCGGGCACTACTGCCCGAAGGAGCATCAACAGCATCTGGAACTCGCCGCGTTCTACCCGAAGATCGCGGTGGCGTACACTCAGATCGTCACGATCTCGACCGACGAGCACCATACCCTTCAAGAGTTCCGTGCGTCGGTCGGTGCTCAGTGGACATTCCTCTCTGACCCAGGCCGAGTGATTCAGAAGGACCTTGATATCCAGGAGTACACCGACCCGGAAAACGATCCGATGATCCCGCACACGCTCGTGCTCAAACCGGGCCTCGTAATTTACCGCATTTACAACGGCTACTGGTTCTGGGGTCGACCGTCAGTGGATGATCTTTGGCACGATCTGCGCGCCGTGACTCGTGAAATCCGCCCAGACTGGGATCTGAGTACTCCCGGACTCCGCGAGGCATGGAACGCGGGAGACTTGTCGCACTTCCACGGATGGGACAAGCGCGCGAGCAAGAAAGCGGCGGGTCAGGCGGAATAAGAAAGGATGAGGGCGATTTAGCCCCTGATAAACGCAGTGGCCCGACATCTTCCTCTGGTAGAATTCGCGGCATGAAGAGACGAACATTATTGGGCGCGGCGGCGTTGGCGGTGCTGGCACCCGGCGGTACAGCGGAGGCGATGAAGTTGGCATTCGGTTCGGTTGCGCGTGGAAGTTTGGCGGCCGACGAGAAAGGTGACGAGATGGCGGGATCGACCACGGTATATGAATTGCGGATTTATCACGTGCTCCCCGGAAAGATTGAGGACCTGGTGGCCCGCTTCCGTGACCACACCATGAAGCTTTTCGCGAACCACGGGATCAAAAGCGTGGCGTATTGGAGAGCGCAGGACGAACCGGTGAAAAGCAGCACCTTCTTTTACATGCTCGAGCATCCCAGCCGCGAAGCGGCGGCAGCCAACTGGAAAACCTTCCAGGACGATCCCGCGTGGAAGGCCGTAAAGGCGAAATCGGAAGAAAATGGCCCATTAGTCGAGAAGATCGACTCGACGTTTTTGACCCTAACGGATTTTTCCCCGCACCTGCAGTGACCACGCGTTCAGAGAAATTTGAAGGTGGATTGCTGGTGGACGCTGGCGCCCGCTCTCACTTGGGATAAGGATGGCCCGCGAGGATGGCGAACGCTCGGTAGATCTGCTCGGCGAGCACCACTCGAGCGAACTCGTGCGGCATGGTCAGCGTCGAAAGCGAAACCTTGTGGTTGGCGCTTGCTCGCAACTCGGCTGGGAGGCCCTCGGCGTCGCCGCATAGAAACGCAATCTCGCGCGTCCCGTTATCGCGCAGCTGCTCGAGCCAGTGCGCAAATTGCTGCGACGTAAATTGTTTCCCTGCAGCGTCCAGCAAAACGACGGCTGTGCCTGGCTCGATTTTCATCTTGCGCAGGGCGGCGGCCGAAGAATCGCGCAGCTCGCTCACTTCTACTTCCGCGTAATGGCCGATCCGGCGGACGTAATCGTCAAAAAGCGCCCGCGATTCCGCGCGCCGTGTCTTGCCGAGCATGATGAAGCGGATTCTCACGGATCGATTCCAGACGCGCCTTTGGAGTTTACCTGACGCCGTATACTATCATCGTCGTGCGCCCGCTCCCGGGCGACTGGCAGATTGCGTTGGCGACAGCCCGTTTGGGGCGGGTTACGCGACCAAAATCGACGCTTAAGAGCACGAATCATGGTCTAGTTAGTCGCTTCTACTGCGTTAAACTCGACGCTTTTTCCTTCCAGAATGTAGAATGCGATCCTTGTCCGTGATGAGCGGCACCGGAGAGTCAGCTTGAGTGCGGATACAAATGCGTGGCCCTGGCCCGATTCGCTCGACGCGCTGATCGCCGCGCCAAAACATCACAAATTAATGTTTGAAAACGAGCGCGTCCGCATTCTCGAAGTGCGCATCCCGCCGGGCGACCTCGTGCCCGTCCACACTCATCGCTGGCCGAGCGCGATTTACGTTGCGAGGCAGAGCGATTTTCTCCGCCGCGACGGCAACGACAATTTGCTTTTCGATAGCCGCACCGCCGGCCCTCCGCCCACCGAGCCGATGGCGCAATGGGCGCCTCCGCTCCCGCCGCACTCCGTCGAAAATATCGGCTCGACCGAAATCCTCCTGATCACCGCCGAGCTGAAGGAACCTCCAGCGTAGTCCGGTGGCTGACCGAGCCAATCGCGAAGAAAAAATGTATATGCAGTGCTGACAAGTTCTTTCTGGTAAACTCTGCGATCCTGCAAATAGATTCCGGGGGGAATGAATGTCTGAGCGAATTTCGGTGCCGGCTCGGTTTGCGCTCTTCTTGCTGATTTCGACGTTGCTGTGGCTAGCACCCGCCATCCGCGCGCAAAGCAGCGCGGGCAAGCCGCAGGGCAAGACGCGCACTTACTACATTGCGGCGGACGAGGTGAATTGGAACTACGCTCCGTCGGGCCGCGATGAGGCCATGGGCATGCCCTTTGACGAAACCTCGAAACTCTACACCGAGTCCGGACCTCATCGAATCGGCAGCGTCTACAAAAAGGCCGTCTATCGCGAGTATACCGACGCCTCGTTCTCCACTTTGAAAGTTCGACCGCCCGATGAACGGTATCTCGGCATCCTCGGCCCCATTTTGCACGCCGAAGTGGGCGATACCATCAAGGTCGTCTTCAAGAACAATGCTTCGCACCCTTACAGCATGCATCCGCACGGAGTCTTCTATCAAAAAGACTCCGAGGGCGCGGATTACAACGATGCCACGAGCGGCGCCGACAAAGGCGACGGCGGCGTGCCTCCGGGCGCCACCCACACTTATATTTGGGTAGTCTCGGAGCGTTCAGGGCCCGGACCCAATGATCCCAGCTCCGTTTTCTGGCTCTACCATTCGCACACGGACGAACTGCGCGACGTCGCCTCCGGGCTGTTCGGCGGAATTATCGTCACGCGGCGCGGGATAGCGCTTCCCGATGGCCGTCCGAAGGACGTCGACCACGAGTTCGTCACCATTTTCATCGCGATCAACGAAAACGAAAGCTGGTATCTGGATGATAACATCCGCGACCACACCACCGACCCCAAGGGCGTGAACCGCGCGGAATCCAGGCTGATTACTCCAGACGGAATGGTCGGGACCGTCGTCGGCACAGGCTTCGTGGAGACAAATATCAAGTGGTCGATCAACGGCTACCTCTACGGAAACATGCCGCTGATGACCATGAAGCAGGGCGACCGCGTGCGTTGGTACGTGGCGAGTCTCGGAGACTTCAATAATTTTCATACGCCGCACTGGCACGGAAATACCGTGGTCGTCGCGGGTCAGCGCACCGACGTACTTAACTTAGGGTCCGCGCAAATGATCACGGCGGACATGGTTCCCGATGCGCCGGGTATCTGGCTCTATCACTGCCACGTCAGCGACCACATGCTCGCGGGTATGGTAGGACGCTATCAAGTGCTGCCGCGCTAGAAGCACTGGGGCCGCTTGGCTCGCCGCGCGACCGCGTCATATAATGTGAGCCCTATGACAGAGATTGCAGCCGCTCCCAGAGTTGCGGACATGCTCCGCGGCTTTTCTATTGAAGTAAATCCCGGCGAGTCAAAGATCATCGACGCGGCGCCCAACCGCCTCGAGCCCGGCACGCAAGTATTCATGACCTGGATTCCCGGCAAGAATCCGATGGACACCGTGGGCCCCGCCGGCAAACTGCGGAGCGCAGGCCTCTTCCCGACGCCTCATATCGGCGCACGTCACGTGGAGAGCGCGGCGCAACTCGAGGAGTTTGTGAGGCAACTGGTTGGAGTGGGAGTCGACCGCGTGCTGATCATCGCCGGCGACCGCGACCAGCCCGCTGGGCCATTCGATTCGAGCCTCGCAGTGATGCAGAGCGGCATCCTGCAAAAGGCCGGAATCACGCGCATGTTCGTCGGCGGATTTCCGGAGGGCAATCCGAAGATTTCCGACCCGATGCTTTGGGAAGCCATCGCCGCGAAAACGAAGTTCGCGCGGGAAAACGCGCTGAACCTTACCATCGTCACCCAATTCGCCTTTGCGTCAGAACCCGTGGTCGAGTGGCTTCGCAACGTTCGCGCGCAGGGAATCGACAATCCGATCCGCTTGGGATTTGCCGGCCCGGCGAGCCTGATTTCTCTCACACGCTACGCGCTGGTCTGTGGGGTGGGCGCCTCCATGAAAGTGCTCACCGAAAAGCCGCAATTCGCCAAGCTGCTGATCGACAAAGGCCCCGAGCCGCTCATTCGCGGGGTGGCCGAGGCGCTCGGTCCCGCCAACGGTTCCGCGCTGCCCCTTGGCGTCGCGGGCGTACATTTCTTCGTCTTCGGCGGTTTCAACAAAACCGTCGACTGGATCAACGCCCAGCGCGCCTAGAACCCCTCCCATAAATCCGCTCCAGGCGGTTTGCACGCCGTAGCAAATACTAGGGAATGCTTGCTACTCGGCGGGACTGGCTCTGATTCTCGAGTTGAGCCAGCTGGTCGCGGAGCGCTGCCGCTTCGTCTCGATCTTTGGCAGCCAGGACTTGGTACTTGACGGCGCCGACGCTGCCCATCGCGCCAAAAATCTTGCTGACAGCGTCGGTCTTGCCCTTGTTCATGTGTTTGAGCTGATCCACGAGATCGTCCTGGTAGAGGGCGTCGGTCTCCACTGCGTCAATTCGCCCCCGAAGATCCTGGATGTTCGCCCAGCGCTGAGCCTGGTCGAGCGCAGCATCATGCACAGCCGCTGTGGCGTTTTGGTACGACCCGTCTTCATCAAGATCGGCGGTGAAATCCTCGAGGTTCCTTTCGCCGTTGATATTGCCGCGGTCGGAAGACAGTTGGTACCAACTCAAGGCCCTGGCATCGTCCTGCTGCACGCCTTGCCCGTATTGGTACATCCACCCGATCTGGTTCTCTGCGTCGCCGTTGCCCTGTGCTGCGGCCTGCTCAAACAACGACATCGCCTTGCCGTAATCTATAGGCACGCCGGTGCCGTGCTGAAACATGTAGCCGATGTTTTCCTCAGCCTCGTTGCTGCCATGTTGGGCGGCTTTGCCAAACCAGGAAAGAGCTTCGGCGTAATTCTGCGGCTGACCCCACCCCTCTTCGGCCATATAGCCTAGTTGGTTTTCGGCGTCCGCATTGCCGTGACCCGCGGCGCGGAGATACCAGGCATGGGCCTGGGCGAAGTCCTGCTTCACACCGTACCCACATTGGTAAAAGTAGCCGACTTGCTTTTCGGCCTGCGGGAGATTCTGATCCGCCGCTTTGCGGTACCAAGCGAGCGCTTGTTTATAATCGCGATGGACGCCGCTGCCCGCCTCGAACATCGCCGCCAGATGGTACTCCGCGAGCGCGTAGCCCTGGTTTGCCGCGAGGCGGTAGTTGCTTACGGCCTTCTTGTCATTCTGCGGCAGACCGGTTTTGTTTTCGTACATGTTGCCGATCTGATCTTGCGCCGGGGCAAAGTGCTGCGCCGCGGATTTGCGATACCAGGCTAAGGCCTGCGCGTAACTGAGCGTTACATAGCGGCCGGCGAAATAGTAATTGCCCAGAGCGAATTGCGCTTGTGCATCGCCCGCATTGGCTGCTGCCAGCAGAGAGTTGGGTTCAGTGCCGGGCGGTGCTGGCGTTTGAGTCGAAGGAGGCTCCGGCGCCTGTGCTCGCGCAACCGTAGCCAGTGCGAACAACAAGAGGGCCGCTCGCGTGACCGTATTCCCAAAGCTCATGGAGATGTTTCCCCTCCACCAGCCTGGCAGACGGAGGCTCACATAACGATAGACCGCCCGTACTAAAGGGACTGAATGTGCTCAATCTTGTATTCGCAGCGGTGATACAAGGATCGTCGCTGCGCCTCAGTCAAGCTTCGCCAGATCCAACCCGAAAAATAGCGCCCCAGGCACAGGGTTCGCTCGGTACGGCGCGATTTCCCTGAATCCCAGCGAACGGTCAATCGCAATTGCGTTGGCCATCGATGGGAGCGTATCCAAAAGCATCCGCTGATAGCCGATCTCCCGTGCCGAGCGGATCAGCGCGTCGATCATTGCGCCGCCTGCACCCTTTCCGCGAAACGCTGGACGAACGTAGAGCCGCTTCATCTCGCAAACGTCGCTGCCGAGCGGGCGCAAGCCGCCGCAGCCAGCGACTTCGTTCCCTTGAAATGCGAGCGTGAGCCGTCCGGCGGGCCTCGCGTAGTCCCCGGGCAGTTTCGCCAATTCCTCTGCAAATCCCTGAAAGCAAAGGTCGACTTCCAGCGATTCGGAATACTCGACAAAAAGCCTTCGAATCGTCGCGACGAACTCGAGTGTTTCCGCGCTTTCGATGCGAATCACAGAACTCCCCCTCAAAGCGGGTCGGTCGTTAGCGGCAAAATCGTCGCACCGAAGCATAGTCCGGTAAACAGCCAAATTGATCGGAGCAAAGGGAACCGAAATGGAGTGCACGAGCCGACGTCGCTCCAAGACAACCAGCAGATTCAACGGCAACTTCACCGGAGGTCACTTCCCCAGGGGCGCAGTTGCTGGTATTGTCATTCACGAAAAATTCCTGTTCCCCGACGTGTTTTTAGCGAACTTGGCTGAGTACCGAGAGTAATTCGATCGAATCGATTGCACTGGAGCCTGCAAAATGCCAAGTCCACGTCGGGTTCCTCTCTGGCTCATGGGTCTCACCAACTTGTCGTACGGCCTCTACGGCGGAGTGGTTGCATTCGCGGTTCCGCAGCTGCTGGGCAATCGCAACGTCCCTGAGACGGCAATCGCCGGCCTGACCGCTGTCGCGTTTTCGCCCGGCTTCTACGCGTTTCTCATCAGTCCCATCCTCGATGTCCGATTCAGTCGGCGTTGGTATGCGGTCGCGCTGGCGATCGTAGCCTCGCTCACACTTGTTGTGGCCTTTCTGAACCTCGATCATCTCGTGCTGCTCGAAACCGTGCTCACCGTCGGGTTTCTTGCTGCCTATCTTTATCAAAGTGCTGTGGGTGGTTGGCTCTCGTCAATCACGTCCGGCGAAGAGGAGAAGTCCGTTAGCGTCTGGGTGACAATCGGCAACGTCGGCGGCTTTAGCGTGATGGCCATTACCTGTAATCAGCTCGCTCGTCTCCTTTCGCCGATTGCTCTCGCGTTGGTACTCGGGGCATCCATCCTGCTGCCGACGATCGTTTTTCCCTTCATGCAGGCGCCTGGCCCTGACCGCAGCCTTGCCAGTGAGTCTTTCCCTCGATTCTTCGGCGACCTTGTCTCGCTGGTGAAGCGGAGCGAGGTGCTCGTCGCCATTATCCTTTTCGCCGCTCCCGCCGCCACTTTCTCGCTCACGAACTTCCTCGGCGGACGCGGTAACGACTTCCACGCCTCGCCGGGATTCGTTGGCTTGGTCGGAGGCGTCGGCGTGGCTGCTGGAGGCATCGTCGGCTGTCTCGTCTTTCCGCTGCTCGGTCGCCTCATGCCGCTGCGGCCTTTTTACCTTGCCGTGGGTATCGTCGGCGGCTTGTGCACGCTCGTGCTCATCCTGCTGCCGCGCACTCCGGCGTCATACGCCATACTCTTAGTTACAGAGAATCTCTTCCAAGCATTGGCCATTACCACCAGCACCGCGGTCATCTTCGAAACCATCGGACCCGACAACCCGCTGGCCTCCACAACTTTTTGCTTCATCGGCTCGGCCTATAGCGTGCCAATCTCGTATATGCTCTACGTCGACGCGTTCGGCTTTGCCCACGGAGGAATCACCGGCAGCCTCGCCATCGACGCCATCACCGGCATCCTCGCCAGCGTCCTGCTCGGCGTCATGCTGCTGTGGCTGTCCCGCGGGACCAAAGCACTCACAATCTAACGCGTAGCAGCAATTCCGCTCTCATCGTCGCGACTCTGAAAATAGCCCGGTGGGAGTTCTCTCGTGGAGTTTTGAGGAACCTTCGGTTTGGACGCCGTCCTGCCAATTTTCACCGACCGCGTGCTGCTCAGGCGTATCGGGCATTGGCGCAGTCGTTTCGCTCAAGCAACAGGCCCTGCGCTCTCTCCGCACATCTCTGTGGCAAATTCGTTGTATCGAGGTAAGGAGAAGGGTACGATTCGGCGGCGCGAACCGAGTTGATTGTTTTGCCCTTCTTTTGATTGGGAGTGGGTAGATTTCCGCGATGACGCGACACAAGCGCTCGCCGAACCGGTCGCTCCCCGGTGGCCGGCAATTCGGAGAGTATCCAGAAACGGTGTTGTGGGAAGCGAGTGGCGGAATCCCAAGCGCTTTGTCACCAATTGCCGAAGGCGCTAGAGTGAACTCAAGAATGCAACCAGATCCGATTCCTCCTCGCGCGTCAGGACAAGCCCGAAGCGCCCTTCATAAAAACGCACCACATCCAGCAGGGTCTGAGCGGAGCCGTTATGGAAATACGGCGCGCGGGCGGAAAGTCCGCGCAGGATCGGTCCCTTGATCTTGCCAACGTGGTCGAATTTGCCGTCAATCAAGGCCTGCCCGAGATCAGTGGTTGTCTTGCAGTCGCTCGTGGGCCCGCCGGTGATTGGATCCGCTCTGCACACCGTGATGGAAGGCAAGTACCGTATATCGAGGCCTCCCATGTTCACGGACGAATCGTAAGGGTCCGGGTCGCCAGTTCCGATATTCAGCGGCGTGGGGAACGAGTGGTCGCCCACACCTGGCGTATCGTGACATGTGCCGCAAGTTCCCGTTAGCGAAGAAATGCCGTTTTTAACCAACCCTCCCATCGAAATGTCGTCGTTGATGCCGGCCACGCCGGTGATGTTGAACGTCTTGGAATTGAAGATGGCCTCCCCGCGCGCCACCGCCGCCCGCGGCGAAGCGTCGGGGTGAGACGCCCACGCGTGGTAGAGACCGAAAATCACGGCGCTGGACTGCCCCTGGCCTGGCGCGATCAGCCCGCCCGGCGGCTCAAATTGCGGCACGAGCGGGTCGATGCTGGAATTGATGCTTATAAAAAACGGCTGATTCACAAGCACACTTGGTCCACCGCTCGCGCCCTGTGCATCCAGGCGCCCAACTCCATTCCCGATCGCCTGCGCTGTCGAGAGCGCCATTTCAAAATTCACGATTGGCGCAAGCCGAACATCTGAAAGACCGAGAGGGGGCGACGCCTGGGCATGACCGTTGGTGGCGTCCATGGCTTGGTGCGTCAAGTCGTTGAGCAGCGAGCCCGGATAGTTGTTGTCGAGAATTTTCATCGTGCCGGTCAGCGGCGTCGATTCCCGCCCGTCAACCATCACCGCGCTCAAGAAGCGCAGGTTGGTGGCGGGCAGCGGCCGCCGGTACATCGAAATCGTGTCGCTCTCGTTGCAGCCGTATGGATTTTGAACGCTCACGATTCGGTAGTCGGCGTTCGCGGGAACAGCGATGCCAATGCGAAAAAGTCCACGCGTCCGCAGCAGGCTGTAGGCGGCGGACTTTCCCTTTAACGTCGAGACGTCGATGCTGTGGTTGCAGTTGGACCCGTCCACTGTTCGGAAAATCGGATCCTCGCCCTGGGTCTGCACGAACCGCTGCTGGATATGCGACGCGGAAACGGACATGCCGTCGCTCAGCTGGTGGCAGCTGCTGCACGACCGGCCGTTGGTGCCCAGGCTCTGAAAAAATGGCCCCGTGAGGTCGATGCCTCCGCCGCTCGTGCTGTAGGTTTGTGACAGGCCATTCGAATTCGGAAAAAGCATGCCATTCGGAATGAAAGCTCTCTGCCCCGCGCTTACCGCCGCGATCACCAACAGGATGGCGGCGGCCAGAAGGACGACGCCCAACATGCCACGGCCGCGTGAGCGCACGGATTTGGATTCCTTAGTGAAGGGGTGAGACAACAAACCACGAGAGCCGGACTGCCTTGCTGGGCGAATCTGCATCAGAGCACCCCTTACAGCCCCCGGTGTCGCGTGTTCGCTAGCAAAGTTACTGGCGGCTGCGAATCGATCCCCTGGGGCATGAAGCCGAATCACGCGCTCCCCGGCTTCTACTTAAGTAATCGTAAACGGCGCCCAAAAGACGACAGGCGGACTGAAAACTTCCCGATGCGCTCCCTGCGCTCCTCTTGTCGCCTTCGGTCATTCAGTGGGTGCCCCCGCCAACTCTCGCGCAACATGCGACTCAGGACTGTCCGGGCCCGTTGAGTCCTCGAGCTGTTGGTCGGCGAACCGGAAGGCCGTCAGGGCCTCGTCACGCTTGCCCTCGGCTTGGAGCGCACGGCCTTTTGCAAGATAAGCCAGCCCAACATCTGATGAAGAGCTGCCGGGAATTGCAACCTGCTGCAACATAGGGATAGCGCGATCGGCGTCAGCAAGCGCGTCGTCCACCCGGTTTGATTTCAGCAGAATCGTAGATCTGGTTATCAGAAACGTTCCCTCGTAAAAACCCGAGCTGTGAGTATTTTTCTTCCATGCTTGCGCGATGGCCACTGCCTCGTTCGCATACTCCATTGCTTTTTGCCGGTCCCCCGCCGCTTGCGCGTTTTGTGCTCGCTCCAGGGCGAGATATCCGAAGGTGATGTGCTGCGGCGGCATACTTCGGCGCAACAGCTCTCCCAACTGGGAGAGCATCTTATCCGAACGGGCGAGATTGCTCTGTGCCCGGTAAACCTCCGCGAGCTGAAATAGGGCAGTCTGCAGGGCGGTGCCGTCACCCGTCTGTGAGCCCACTTGGTAACCCCGCTGCGCGTACTCGGCAGCCTCGCTTATCCTGCCCAACTCGATCAAGATATCGCTGTAAACGCTTAGGCTCGTTGGGGAAACGCCGTTTGTACTCGATACCTGCCGTTCGATTTCAATCGTTCGATGGAGACATCGCTCCGCGTCCAGTAGGCGCCCCGCACGTTCTAGCATCACCCCCCAATTGTTGAATAGTGCGCCTGCCAATTCCGTCTCGTCGCGTCCCAAGGTGTCTACCAGGGCCGCTGCGCGTCGATAACTTGCGTCTGCCTCAGCCGGTTGTCCGGTTTTTGAATATCCGCTGGCCAAGTTTATAAGCGCGGTCAGTTCGAAGGAGTCAGGCCGGTAAGGAGATTCTCGTATCAAAGCCTCCGCTGCTTGAACACGTGCCAGAGCCTCCTCTGGACTGCCTACCTCGGACGCAATTTCGCTGCCGCGTACCAGGCAGAAGATTCGCTCCAGCGCAAACGAAGCGTCATTGGGCAACTCGCTTATTCCCTCGCGGTACATGGCCTCGGCGCGCGCCGGGTCGCCTCCCCGGGAGAGTGCCTGCCCGAGCGCGCATGACGCCACTGCGTGAGTGGAGCGTAACGCCGACGCTTGGGAAAGGGTGCGAGCCTCCTCAAGCAACTGCCTGGCCTTTTCATAGTTCTCTCGGGCCGTATACTGCCGGGCAATCGAAATCAGGAGTTCCAGCCGAACCGCTTCATCGGTTCCGTGCTGCCGTCGAACCACACGTTCGGCGTCCTCCAGCAAGCGCTCGATCGTGAATGGTTTGCCTGAGGGTGCGGCCTGGGAGAGCACAAGCTCATTCAGATCGTTGATTGCACCCGCGCGCGACAACTGCCGCAAAGCAAAATCGCGCTGCTTGCGGGCTGTTCGGGCCTGCATCAGTGTTCCCGTTACCCCCGCGATCGTGGCAATCACAGCGAGCGCCGCTAAAGAGACGGCCACTCGGTTCCGGCGGACGAACTTTGCGGCCCGGTAAGCGAATGTGTCGGGCCGGGCTGCGATAGGCTCGTGTCGCAAGCATCGCTGAAGATCGTCCGCCAAACCGGTCACTGAGCTGTACCGTTCAGCCGGATTCTTCTTCAACGCCTTGGCGACAATCGTGTCCAGATCGCCGCGAAGCTGCCGCCGCAACTTGTCTAGTGTGGTAGCCCGCTTCGTGGCGGCTGCGGCGGCATCTTCGGTGTCAACCGCGTCCGAGACACGTCGCGGTTCCGTATCGACAATCGCCTTCACCAGCGCTGCCGCTGATTGCGTCGGCGGGCCTGCGGGATGCCGTCCCGTCAACAGCAGGTAGAGCAGCACTCCCAGCGCATACACATCGGTGGCCGTCGTGATGGCTCCGCCCGTTATCTGCTCGGGCGCCGCAAACTGGGGGGTCAGCGCGCCTGCGCCCCCAATAGTGAGTAGTGTCGCGGCGCCAAGATTCGTGTCGTCAGCGAGCAGCTTCGCAATCCCGAAGTCCAGAAGCTTCACTTGCCCTTCGGTGCTCACCAGCACGTTCGAGGGCTTGATGTCCCGGTGGACAATCAGGTTCGTGTGGGCGTGCGCCACCGCGCCTAGGACCCCCAGAAAAAGCTCGATTCGCGTATCCACTCCGAGCACGCGCTCGTCGCAATATTCGTCGATCGGTTTCCCTTTCACATACTCGAGAACGAGGTAGGGCTCGCCATTCGGCGTCACGCCCGCATCCATCAGCTCGGCGATGTGAGGGTGCGCGAGCCGCCCGAGAATGCTGCCTTCGCGCTTGAACCGTTCCGCTCCCTGCGCGGCCACGGCGAAATTCAGAAACTTAACCGCCACTTGTCGCTCGAAGCGGCCGTCACTCCGTTCCGCGAGCCATACACTGCCCATCCCGCCTTGTCCGATCGGCGAGAGCAGTCTGTAAGTGCCTACAATCCGACCCGCAAAGGATGCTTCACTGGCGGGTGTCACGGGACCACGTTCGAGGAACCGCTCCTTGGCCAGGGTGCCGTGCTCGCTCATCAGTTCCTGGACGAGTTCGGCGAGATCCGGCCTCCGCC
Organism: Candidatus Acidiferrales bacterium; assembly: GCA_036518755.1. Taxonomy (GTDB): domain Bacteria; phylum Acidobacteriota; class Terriglobia; order Acidiferrales; family UBA7541; genus Palsa-295. Next base: position 15,778 of record DATDMO010000170.1, read on the forward strand.
TTCGAAATGAATCAAACCACTTTGCGCGTTCCTGCTCGGGAAGCGAGAGCACCTCGTCCAGGTAAGGACTGATTTCCTGCCAGCGATCGGGGCTCAGCGTAGACACGGGTGCTCAAATCTCCAAATCTCGGCGGATGCTGTGATGAAGGTAAATGCGCGCTTTCTCCCATTGCCGCTGCACCGTCCGCTCGCTAACGCTCTTCATCGCCGCGATCTCTGCAAACGTAAACCCGCAGAAGAATCTCATGTCCACCACTTCGGCGAGTTCGGGTTCAGCCTTGGCCAACTCGTCCAGCGCATCGCTCACCTGAATCAGATTGCGGCCATCCACCGCGTTCTCAGCTTCGGGCCCCAGTGATGTGATGTGAAACTCGCCGCCGCGTTTCTGCGCGTGGCGGTTTCGCGCAAAGTCGATGATCAATCCGCGCATCACGCGAGCGGCGTAGCCCATGAATCTGCTGCGATCGGCGAAGGACGTTCCGTCCTGCCCGGCGATTTCGATGTAGGCTTTGTGGAGCAGCGTTGTGGCGCTGAGGCTCATCGGCGCGCCCTGGCGGGCTAATTCATGTTTCGCAAGCCGGCGCAATTCGGAGTAAAGGGTGGCAAACAGTGCGTCCGCGGCAGGCCCGTCCCCGCGTTCGGCCGCCTCCATGAGTGAGGAGAAAGTGGGCGGAGTTTCCAACGCAGTTCACCTATACGCAGTACCAGGGGTCTGGCCCGCAAAAAATAGCTAATCTTGTACGTTATTGCAGCTCGGGTTTGGCAAATGTAGCATTTACCCACCTGCGCCGCCAAGGCTATCTTGACGCGCGCCACGGATCGCAGGCCTGCCACGGAGTTTCAGAAAATGATTGACCATCCGCGCACCGTCGGGAATCCTCCAGTTGGCCGCTTGCGCAGTTAGGCGCAACTGGACGTACAGTCGGCAACTCGGAAGTAGTTCTGCCAACCTTCGCTAGCCAGGTGCTAGCAGGTGCTACGGCTTCGAAGTGAAAAAAAGGGCGGATGCTCAAGCACCCGCCCTTCTCGATTGCAAATTGACTTCAGTTTCTTCGCTTACTTCTGATGCGTCCGCCAGCCTTCCGCGTATGTCTCGCGCGCGACCTTTGAATAAGGTACGGGACTGACAACCGCGCGAATTTCCATCTGTTTGTGGCGCTCCACCGTCGGCTTCTTCGTTCCGCCGCCCTCTTCGCCCCACACCAGCGTCAGCTCAGTCCCGATTTCGACGTCGTGATCCACCACGCCGAGTGAAAGCACGGATCGCTCGTTATAGCTGTAGCCGGCGAACATCGAAAGGCCCACCGTCTTCCCGCCCTTCCCCACCACTTTGTCGTACGAAGCCGACGCATAGTTCGAAATCGGTATGTCGATAAATTTGTATGGGTCGCCCTGTTCGAACAACGACCGGTAAACCTTCACCACATCGTCTGAATTCCAGGCAAACGTCACCTTCTTCCGCTGCGTCTTCTGGTCTATTTTTTCCAGCGCCTCGCGGCCGATGAAGTCGTGGTCGAACTTGACGAAGATTCCATAGCCCAGCTCGTACGGCGTGTTGTAGTAATCCTCGATGTTATTCGAGACAAAGCTGCCGGCCAGCGATCCCGTCGCTTCGTAGCCTTTTGCCGGGAGCCACTGCCGATAGGCCTTCATCTTTTCGCCCGAGTAAACCGCCGGAAGTGGCGAAGGAATCCAGCCCGATTCGCAGGTGTTCGATGCGTACGCCCGCGCGCCCACTTGCTTTATGCCGAACTCTTGTCCCGCTTCTACAATCGCCGCGCGAATTTCGTCACGCTCCTCGTAAGGCCCCCAAACCTCGAGTCCCGGAGCGCCCGCCATGCCGTGACGCAGCGCTCGCACCGTCCTTCCGTTGATCTTGATCTCGCCCATGTTGAAGAACTTGATCTCCGGAAACGGCCCGCCGTTCAGCTTCTCGATGATCTGCTTCGCGTTCGGCCCCTGAATCTGGTAGCGATAGCACGTGCGGACCACAGGCCTCCCGCCAGGGTTCGAGGGCGACCGATCGTCTCGCTTGATCTTCACGTTGTAATTTCCCGTCGTCGCATGAAACTCGAGCCAATTCGCCGCTGGCGCGCGCCCCACGTAAACCAGGCTGTCCTGTGCCAGGTGGAACAGAATCCCGTCGCCAATCACGTAACCATCGTAGGTGCACGGCGCGAATTGCTTCGCGCGATTCACCGGAAAATTCGCAAAGCTATTGGTCGCCAGATGGGAAAGCATTTTCAGCGCATCGGGACCTTCCACGTACAAGTTCGCCATGTGGTGGGATTGATCGAAGAGAACGGCCGTGTCGCGCCAGGCCTTTTGCTCGTCTCGCCAATTCGAATACTCCGAAGGAACCACCGGGTAGACATAAGCGCCGATCTGCGAATTCCTCAACATTTGCACCGGATTGCCGGCGCTTTTAAGCACATCCTCCAAACTCTGCTGGCCCATCGATTCCCTCCTAGGGACAGAAACCATTGGATTCACCTCCTGCTTTATTAGGGCTCCAACTCCAACCTACACTCTACGTTATCGAACGCTTACAGCCCAAAAGAGCACGCAATACCCTACAGAAACTTGGACACATTTGCAACTAGACTGGAACATCCAAAGCGTCTAACTAGAAGCAACTAACTGTAGGTTTTGACCCTGGAAAGCCCGTGATTCTCCAAAGTTTTGAGGATTTCGCGGTGTCCAAAAGCGGCGGCCGGAGACGCATACCCAACCTGCCGCGGCGGGCAATGAATAAGGCTATGGGCGCCAAACGCTTGCATTAAACCCGTTTGTTTGTAGCAGCATGTCCCAAACAAAACCACCTGGGCCGTTTCCAAGCTTCCGCGTCCGACCACCACGTCGATAGTGCGCTGCTCGCGGCTGTTTTCGCGCGGGGGCGTCCCTGCTTGCACCGAGTTTGCCATTTCGGCGAGCTTCTTTTCCTGCTCGGCCTTGGGCAGCGGGCGGATGGCTTCCTCGAAATGCTTTTCGGTGGCGAGGACGTTTTCCATGATCTGGCGGTTTAGCAGGCCGCCGAAGGACTTGACGTTCGCGGCTTGCGGATGGTCTTTGTACCAAACGGGATGAGGGAAGCCGCCCCAGCTGAGGGCGAGTTGCGTACGGATGTAGCCGGGCACGACGGCTTCGTAACCAACGGCGCGCTGCCACGGCT
>DATDMO010000171.1:0-3154 GCA_036518755.1 Candidatus Acidiferrales bacterium
GTTTCGACGTGGTGAACGGCGGCGGCGCGTAACGGCGCTTTTCTTTTTGCGCGATGCTGGCCACCTGCCACGCGGCGCGCTCCACCGCGGCCAACACTCGCTTGGCCTCTTCCTCGTTTGCGACCTCGACATCCTCGCCCTTGAATTTCGCCAGCTTGGCTTCAAACGTGGGCGGCTCGCCTGCGGCCAGCAGCGCGTGGATGGTCCAATATTCCTTGGGCGCGAAGGCGCGTATCTCGCGCTCGCGCTCTACAATCACTCGCAGCGCCACCGTCTGGACGCGTCCAGCGGAAAGGCCGCGCCGCACTTTGTCCCACAGAATCGGAGAAACTTTGTATCCCACCAGGCGGTCCAGCACGCGCCGCGCTTGCTGCGCGTCAACCAGATTCTCATTCAATTGCGTGGGATTCTCGAAGGCGGCCTTGATGGCCTTCTGCGTGATCTCGTTGAACATCACCCGGTAAATTTTCGGCGGCGTGATTTTGCCGTTATCCGTCTCGGCTTTGGCGGCCTTACCGGGCTTCTCACTTTCCTCGGGCTTTTGTCCATCTCCATTCACGCCGTGTTCTTCCACGGCGGCGGCCATCACCTTTTCATACTTGCGAGGCTTGCTCAGTATCTCCCTTAGGTGCGCGCAAATCGCTTCGCCTTCGCGGTCCGGGTCGCCCGCCAGGTACACGGCTTCCGCCTTGCCCGCCGCCTTGCGCAGGTCCCCAATCACCTTCAGCTTGCTGGGAATTACTTCGTACGTGGGTTCAAAGATATTTTCCGCAGTTACCGGAATCGCTTTCGCTACCTTCTTCTCTGGAGCTTTCGCCTTCGACTTGCGTTTCCGCTTCTTCTTCCCGTTTTCCTCACCGGGCAAAAGTATCCCGATATTCTTCTTCGGCAGGTCCATCACGTGGCCATACGACGCCTTCACGATGTAATTTCTGCCGAGGTACTTGTTGATTGTTTTCGCCTTGCCCGGCGACTCGACTATGACTAGCGATCTTGCCATCCTAAATTCTGTTCCCCTCGCTGCGATTGCGCTCTAGAAATTCGCCCCTGCAAGGCAGTCTTCCCACCCCGTCTGACCACTCATCCTAACCTGCTGTCCGTCTGTTGATTACAACAGGACTTTCAGGAATTGCTTTCCAGGTAACTGGCGTACCACGCCTTTGAGCTCCAAGTCAAATAGCGCGGCCAGTACTTCGGAAGAGCTCAGGCCGGAAAGTTCCACCAATTCGTCGATCTGCCGCGCTTCATCGACCCCAAGTAGCGCATATAAAGGCCTCTCCGTCGGGCCGAGGCTTTCTTCCACCAGCGCCGAACGCTCCTCACTCGGCACATTTTCAACAGGCGTCAGTTCCGCGCGCACAGGAGTCGGCAACTCCTCCACCACATCCTCCCAAGACGTAACCAGCTTCGCGCCCTGCTTAATCAGTTGATTTGGACCAAAGCTCGCGGGTTGCGTTGCATTCCCCGGAACGGCAAAGACTTCGCGGCCAAACTCCATTCCAAGCCGTGCGGTAATCAGCGATCCGGAGTACTGGGCCGCTTCCACAACCACCACTCCCAACGCCATTCCCGAGATGATGCGATTGCGGATCGGGAAATTCTGAGGAGCGGGAAACGTGCCCATCGGAAATTCGCTCACAATCGCGCCGCGCTGCTCCATCTCCTGAAAAATCTTCTTATTCTCCTTTGGGTAAACCACGTCGATACCGGACCCGAGTACGCCAATCGTCCCTCCGCAGGGCGAGGCTAAGGCTCCCTTATGGGCGCTGGCGTCGATTCCGCGCGCCAAGCCGCTGGCGATCACCAAGCCGCGATCGGCTAAGTCCTTTGAAAGCCTCTCCGCCATTTGATTCCCATAGGGCGTTGGGCGTCGCGCGCCCACGACGGAGATCACGTGCCGATTTAGAAGTTCAACCTTTCCAAGGACATACAGCAACGGCGGCGGGTCATAGATTTCTCGCAGCCGCGCGGGATATTCGGGTTCGTCCCAGGTGACCAAGCGGCAGCCCATCGCCTGCGCCTGAGCCAACTCCCTGGCGGCGTCGCTCAGGGGCCGCTTCGAATGCAGCGCTTGCGCGACGGCTGCCGGCACGCGCTGGCCCTCCAAGGAGGTGAGGGATGCGTCGAAAATTGCGTCGGGGCTTCCGAATTCGAGCAGGAGCTTTCCGGCCGTGCGTGCGCCGAGGCCCGGAGTCAATGCCAAGGCCAGCCAGCCTACGTAATCGTCTGGATGCATTAAGAGGGAAACCAGCGGCAGAGGCTAAATACGCGGACGAAGTAGTGTCAAGGTAGGGAATATACGTACGTGACGCGGAGAGCCGCGCTTTTGGCCTTTTTTGAGCGCGGCAACGGCCGCTAAGACGCCCGTTTCGCGACCGTTTTTGCCCGCTAACTGTTTCTAGCTAGAAGGAATCCATGCGCCAAACTCGAAGCAGTTTTTGCGAGATTTGGCCTACTCGCCGGGCGACTATTGTTATAAAGTTCTGGTGTTAAAAGTTCTCGGGGGCATTCATGAAAATTGGGATCAAATCCTGGAACGAGGATCTGGGCGAAGTATTGTGGGAGTCGCTGGCCCTGTTAGGATGCATCTGCGGGATAGTCGGGGTGATCGCGCTCGGGATGCTGGTCATTTATATTCGCCATCCTAAATAGATAGCACTTCTCTGAATTATCTCGGGCCACTGATTTGAAGAAACTTCGCATCTCGATAGTCGAATTCCTGAATACGGCGCCGCTGGTGTGGGGCTTTACCAACGGACCGCTCGCGGACAAATACGATCTTTCCTTCACGGTGCCATCGCAGTGCGCGGAAGCGCTGAGGCGCGGCGACGCGGACGTCGCCATCATTCCGTCGATCGAATATCAGCGGATGGACGGCGTGATCGCGCTGCCGGGAATGGCGATCGCGTCGAAACGCGAAGTGCGCAGCCTGCTGGTCGTCGCGAAAAAGCCCATCGAGAAAGCCAAGCGAATCGCGCTGGACACGAGTTCGCGCAGCACCATCGGTCTGGTGAAACTGCTGTGCGCGGGCTACTGGAAAATCGCGCCGCAATTTGCCGACGCGGCTCCGGATGCGTCCGAGATGCTGAAGGAGGCTGATGCAGCGCTGATCATCGGCGATCCCGCGTTGCGCATTTCGCTGAAAATGGAAACG
>DATDMO010000172.1:0-5753 GCA_036518755.1 Candidatus Acidiferrales bacterium
CCGTCGCAGTCGAGCAATCCGCGGTCGAGCCCTTTGGCTCCGACCGCCGCGCCGGCAAGGAAATAGATGAAATAGTGCAATTGCCGGCTCGGCTGAAACCCTATCGGACCGATGTTCACCCACGCAAAGGGAGAATAAACCAGCACCAGTGGGACATAAGCGAGAGCCGAGCACGCCAACAGCGCGATGAAGAAGCGCAAAGGACTGCTGCCGGCAAACTCGCCAATGCGCAATAGCCGCCCGTCCCATTCCGGAATGAAGCGCTGCGCCAGGACCGCGAGGGCTGCGAAGACCAATAGCTCGGCGAGAAACCATTGCGGGCCGACCGGCCAAAACGGCAGCGCCAACAGATGCCGCACATAAGCTTCAACGCCCGGATCGGCGGCGGTCGTGCGATAGGCGGCATAGGCGGCGAGCGGTGCCAGAAACATGACCGCAAGCACATATGGCAGACCGATCCGCAACAGACGATCCGCGAGGTACTTGGCCTTCCCCTTGCGCGCAAGACTCGACGGTACGAACAGGCCTGAGAGGAAAAACATCAGCGTCATCAGACCGACGTCCTGCCAAGCGCAGAACAGGTCGAAGCCAAGCCATCGTTGGCTGTCGATGACGGGAAAGGCCTGCCAGCGAAATGGCGCCAAATCGAATGGATAGGGGTGGCCTGGCAGCGAAGCGAGGTAGGCGAGAAACGAGTGGAACGCGAGCACGATCACAATGACAAACGCGCGAAGATTGACAAGCGCTGTGCTTGATCTGCTCATGTTCGTGCGGCCTCACGCCAGTTCGCAAGATGCGCACGAGAGGGTGCCCCCCGTCCCGTGATCCGAAACCCTCCCAAATAATTGGTCCGCAATTCGCCCTCAACGTGACGATTCGGTGGCGCGGACCCGGTTGGAGACCCGCCGTCCACAGGCGAAAGACACGGTAACAACAAACCATTGCAGCCATAGGTTCCTAGCCCACGGCGTTCAAACGCTGCAGTCGATGAATGATCTGGGAGCGCCGGTTCGGTCCCGAATTCCGATACTCGACAAGCGGAGCTGCGTTGGGCCGCTCCCAATGCAATCCCTGTCCCGTCTGCCTTCAGTTTGCTTGCCCGATCCACCAAGGCTTTCACGGCTACCAGACGCTGATCGGGACATCCAGGCCTATCGCTTCGAAATGGGGCCTCCGGAGCTGGCATCCTTGGATCCCTTGGCGGCCTGGTTCCGCGCACTCGGAATGTCAACGACGAGTGACTCGAATTCCGTATTCATCGGCGCATCGATGATCGGTCGATCCGGCAATTTTTCCGATGGTTCGTACCAAGGTTTCCTCTCGGTGATTGAGCTCTCGAGCGTGTGCGCAATCAATCTGCCGATCTCGTCGCCTTGCAAGGGCACGAGCCTCTTGTCGGAATCGTATTTATAGAGCTGGGGGCAAAAGAACACGGCGTGAATTCGCGGATCATAGCCTTCCACGTCGAGGAAATACTCGGCCCTGAGAAGGACGTTGTATTTTTTGACCATCTTTCGCTCGAGCGTTGTGCGGGCGACCCGAAGTCTTTCCGGTGACGGGCCAATGATGGTGCCGGCCTCAAGCAGGATCAGCCAATCCTTGCTTTTGACGTTATCGGGATGAACCCGGATCAGGTGCGTTGGCACTTTTCTTCGAAAGAGACCCATGATGGCTCCGCTCGAGCGCGTGCAATCATCTAAAAATCAAAGATAACAGTCCCGCCCGTGCGGTCAATCAATTGGCGATTGTGCGCCGCGGTGCGGCGGTATCATTCCCGGAGGTCGTTGTCCGCGCCGAGAAATACGTTTTTAGGGCGGAGGCAGAAGTTTCCCGAGGTCCTCGAGAAGCTCGCCATAGCGAGCGAAATTGCCTGCCGCATACGCACGTTTCATCTCTTCAAAGACCGCCCTCGCCTGGCCGAGCTTATCCTCAGAGACGTTCGCATTCGTCTGGACAGCCGGGGCTGAACTTACCTCGGCGCCAACTACGAGGGCTTCGGCAGCATCGAGTGTCGGCGCCCATTCGATTTTGCGATCGTCGGGCAACAACTGCGCAAGCACCACGCGCGCCAGCGCCGGAATCCTGGTTTGCTCGGCCTCGATGTAGACCGGTTCGAGCGCGATCAGCTGGTTGCCATTGAGAGGCAGCACGATGAGATTGCCGCGAATGACCTGCGAGCCGTGCTGATCCCAAAGCGTGAGATTTGCGGAGAAGCGGCTATCGGCGTTGATCCGCGATTCGATTTGTGCGGGACCATCGATGAATGCTCCCTTGGGGAAACGAAAGGCAACCAGTTTTCCGTAGTTCTCACCATCGCAGAGCCCGGCCATCCAACCGGACATCTGGTTCTTTCCGGCGACCGACATCGGCAGCATGAGCATGAACTCCGGACTGGCAGAGCCGGGAAGCTGCGCGGTCACATAGTACGGCGTCATTTCTATCTCTCGGTCGCGAAACAGCTCCCGCGGCACTTCCCACCGGTCCTCGCGATTGTAGAAGGTGATGGGATTGGTCATGTGATAGGTGCCGTACATCTCGGCCTGAACCGTAAAGATGTCTTCCGGATAGCGGATGTGGGGCTTGAGACTTTCCGGCAGCTCCGAGGCGTCTTTGAAAAAGCCCGGCAGCATCCGCCGATAAGCGGCAATGATGGGATCGTGCCGATCGAAGACGTAGAAAGTGACCGAGCCATTATAGGCATCAATTACTGTCTTGACGGAATTGCGAAGGTAATTCCGTCCATAGAAGGCACGAACCGAACCCCGATAGGTTTGGCTATACGGGTAGCTGGCTGAACTGGTGTAGGCATCGAGGATATAGGAGTAATGTTCGCCGTCGGCGACGATGTAGGGATCGCGATCGAAAATCAGGAAAGGCGCAAGCGTCTGCGCGCGCTCGACGACGTTCCGGCGCAGCAGGATCCGGCTTTCCGGCGTGAAATATTGCGAGATGAACAAGCGCATCCCGTCGACGTGGCGAGCGATGACAAGTTTCCGCCAAAGGCTCGAGATTACGATTCCGCCGCTGCCCGCATAGCTCGTCTCCACATTCGCCTGTCCTTGCGGGTAATCGAACTCCTTTTCCGTGGTGTGGACGTAGACGGGGTCGTGGGTTGCTTCTCCGAAATAGATCTGGCCGCGATCAACCGCGAGGCCATCCTTGGCGCGAAGCGGAATATCATGCGCCCATAGAACCGGGTTGCCTCTCGCGTCGATCTCATTGACGGGAACGGCGACGGCGCCATAGCCGTGGGTATATTTGAGCGCCAGATTGACCCACACCCTCGCCTGCTCAGGGAGTCTGTCGACCTCAAGTTCGCGCGCGGTGATCATCACCTGACGTTCGATGCCGTCGATAGTGTAGCGATCAAAGTCAACGCCGCTGAAACGGTAATATGGGCGCAATCCCTGGATCTGCTGGAGCTGCGGCTCGAGCGCACGCCAATCCCAGATTCGGGCGTCGCGGAGCGTGGCCGCGTTTCTTCTCAGGTCCGCTGCCGTGAGCGCCGCGGCGGATACGTCAAACTCCCTTTCATCAAGCGAAGCTTCATCGAGATTGTAGGCAAGCCTGGTTCCGGCAATGCTTTGCTTGAGATAGGGCTGTTCCAGCGTGATCTGATTGGGCCCGACATAAATCTCCTCGAGTGCGGCCGGGACAAGATAACTACCGAAGTAGACAATCACGAAGGCTCCGGCTGGCAGCACCCAACGCGCTGGCTGGGACCGAAACCAGTCCGCGACGCGGCGAAAGAGAGCATTGGCCGCGAGCAGGCAACCAAGAGCGAGCCAGGCCGCCGCCGTCAGATTGTAGGCGGGTATCCAGAAGCGAACATCGCCGTACGATGCACCGGCGAGGACCTTGGAATGTCCATCGATGAGAAGATCGTACCGATCGAGCAGCTGGTTCAGGGCGAGGAGAAAGCAGAGCAGACCCGCCAGCGCCATGCCCCTCCGGCTTGAAAACATCGAGTCCGGGCTGCCGACATTTCTCTTTGCCTCTTCAACGAACTCGGCCAACCGCGTGGAGTGGCTCGCGCGCAACACCATGCCTGACGGCTGCGTTTGCATCGAGCCAAAAAGAAAATTCGCAACTGCCCAGATCGCGAGTGTGAAAATCAAGGCAGCGATGAAGCCGCCCAGCACTTCCTGATAGAGCGGGAGCTGCAACAAATAGAACGAAAGGTCCTTGCCAAACACCGGGTCGACGCCGCCAGTCGCAGTCGCCCCGAAATAACCCATGAGCGGGATCCAAAGCGATGTTGCGAGCGTGGCGAGCGTGATGGAAAACACCAACGCTGCAATCCACGGTGCCACAACGTTGAAAGGCTGCAGCGAGCGGCACAACGCCTGCAGATTCGATCCCACAAACCAGGTTGCCAGTAGAAAGACGGCGACGAAGATTGTCGCGCGATATTTTAGGGCCAGCAAGAATCGGTCGGTTTTGCCGAGTTCAGCGAACCAGTAATATTCGAGCGAAATGCGCAGTGCGACTTCGAGGCAGGCAATGCCGAGAATGATTGCGGCGACAATGAATACCCCACGCCCAAAACGCGCCGAAGATGCACCGCTCGACCCATAACTCTGGGCCACCAGGATCAGCGCCAGAGCAACGATGACCAAATAGCCAATCGTGAACATGAATCGCTCAGTCTGGGAATTTTGTGAAGCTAGCGCCCAGCCGCGACCGGTCCTTGACCCAAATCAAGAACGCTTCCTCGCGCGAAACAGTTTACCGCATTCGGCGAACCGCCGCGTCTCTCCGCATCTCCTCCGCTATATGGGATCCCTGTTCTTGGTACTCAAGCTATTCCGGAAACCATGTCGGCGAACATCCGGATGCCTTGCGATGCGCGCCAGCAATCCCGGCAAATTTCTGGGCAAGCAGCGCAGGTTCAGTTACGGCCGGGCACGGAACCCCTCAGGCCATTGCGGCCTGCGCAAACTACCGAAGTTGTCCCGTTCAGCCCTTTGATCCGCGCAACTGCGGACGATCGCCAGATTTCCATCGGGAAAAGATTGCTCCGACGGGGCTATTGAACCCCGCCATCCTCTATCATCCTGCGTTTAACGTCTTCGCAAGTCTTGCGAACGTTCTCTGTGAACAGCGCGCACTCCTCTATGCGCTTGAAGATCTTTTTGCCCTCTTGACGATATGCCTCTGCGGTATCACGCATAAAGGCGATCGCGTTATGCACATCGGCAGTCATCGCCTCGCATTTTTTCGCCGCGCTGATCAGCTCAGCCCCCATGGCTTCAATCTCCTTGGCCGCGGATTCATAGTCTCGCACCACAGCCTCAGCCGTGAGCGCACCAACGCGGGAAACGCCCTCAAGATGCTGAACGTAATCCGGCATTTGCTCAGAATGAACCGGCGGCCCCTTGATCGGTAGAGCCCCTGTGACTTCCGCTTCAAGTTTGGCCAAATCCACTGCCTTGGTTCTCGGAAATTTCTCGATGCTCGCCATAATAATTTCCTTCTACTCTGCTTTACGGATGATCCGCCTCGGAATAGCGGAACGATCTTGAATGCTGATTCGTGGCAAAAGATTCGCAAAACTGCGGCGAATGCTTATCTTGAGCACTTGCCTGGATCCATTGAGTTCTTCCGGCAACAGGGGGCGAAGGTTTTGCCCTGAGTGGTTTCATCGAATCAATTACGATGGCAAGGCGATCGCCGACGGCGTGCGCAGTGGTGTTCGCGTCTGGTTGATCACGCGTGGCCAGCTTTTCGCGTTCGAGCTGTTTGGGACGGAT
>DATDMO010000173.1:0-10435 GCA_036518755.1 Candidatus Acidiferrales bacterium
CCAGGGGGCATCGGAAGCACGCAAGAGATTGGCATTGAAACCCGTGCCGGTCCCTACGTGTCCGGCCAGACGCCGTCCGTAGCCCAGGTGCAAGGTTATCGAATCATCCGCGTGCCCCGGAACAACGTAGACACCCGCTTCCATCTGCTGACTGCCGCGGATCAGTTTCACATAATCCCCGGAAGTAAGAGCTAATTGCTGCGCCGTACCCGGGCTGACCATGGCAGCATTGTCCCAGGTAAGCCGTGTCACCGGCTTCGGAAGCTCTTGCAGCCAGCCATTATTTGCGAATTTCCCGTCGCCAACTGAAGGATCGGGACGGAAAACAATTTCACGCCCGTTTACGTCGCCGTGCGCAGCTTGCGCGTTACCCTGGTTCACGAAATCCTGGCGTGGTGACACCAAGATGGCCGGCAGGGTCGTCCCCGCCATAACTCCATCGTGGAGGGACGTCTCCCAGAGGGCCTCGAATACCCTATCCTTTTCGGAACGCTGGCTCTGCCAATAATCGCGAACCAAATCGTGCCCGGATTTCTCGCCATCTCCGGTAAATAGCGCGATCACTTCATGCGCCGAGTGGCCTCCATACAACGGCGCGATCAATGGCTGCACGATGCCGACTGTGCCATCGAAGGCTCGGGCGTCGCTCCAGGATTCCAGATAGTGCGCAGCGGGCGCGTGCCAGTGGCACAGCTCGGCGGTTTCATCCTGGTACAGACCAGAATGAACGCGCATCCTGGCCTTTTGCAGAGCGGATGCGAAATCAAAGTCGGCGAATGCATCGTAGACGGGATTGCCGCCGAGAATCATAAGAACATCGACGTGACCGCCATTCAAATCATTCACCAAGTCCCGCAAAGATTCGACCTGATTGACCGGATTGGCTTCGATTGATTCCGTGTAAACGACGGTCTTGCCCACGTTCCCGAGAGCTGCGTTAATCGCGTGAGCCAAAGCATGAACGAAGGCCGGCTGCTGCTCACCAGCAACTACCAGACACGCTCCTCGGTGTGCGGAGAGGTCCCGCCAGACTGCGTCGACCCACCCTGATGGAATCTTAGCGCTGGCGTTCGCGCTGGGCGCAACTGCAATTCCCGCAGCAGCCGCGACCTGCCGCGTCAGATCGTCGATATCGGCGGAGCGCACGGCCAACCGGTGGTCCGCCATGACTCCTGTGCTCGTGGTCATGCTCTCCGCAATGTACAGGCGGTTCAGTCTCGACGAAGGACCGGCGGAAAGATCGCGGCGGGAAGAAAAGTCGCGGGCATAACGCACGTGCCCGGGCCCCGATGTGAGGAAGTCGGCGTCCAGCGAAAGAATCACATCCGCTCGATCGAAATGGTAGACCGAGTTAACCGGCTTGCCGAATGCAAGTCGTGCTCCTTCGCGGGCGCCATCTCCGTTGCAGGGCTCGTATTGGTGCCATTTCGCTTCAGGAAACTGGGAAAGCAATTTCTGAATTTGAGCACCGAGAGTTGGGGAGATGACGGTTTCGGTTAGAACCCGCAGCCCTGCGCCCTTCGGAGCGATGCGCGTGCGCACATTGCCCATTGCTGCGGCGAAATCGCTCCAAGTGCTGACGCGCCCTTCGTGTATGACGGTTTGGGACCGATCCGGATCGTACAAATTCAGTATCGACGCCTGCATGAAAACGTCCGTACCGCCCAAGCTTCCTGGGTGCTCCGGGTTCCCTTCGATCTTAGTGGGCCGGCCCATATGGCTTTCGACCAAAACCCCTGTGGCCGCGCCGGCGTATGGCATCGAACTAGCATAGAAAAGAGGTCTACCGGCAACGATCTCCTCCGGTGGGTGAACGTAAGGAACGATTTTCTCAGTCGGCAGTTTGGTGCATGCGCCCAGACCGGCCATCGCTGCCGAGGCAGCCATCAGCCTCAACACATCGCGGCGATTGACCCCACCTGAATCTTTTTCCGCGTTGCCCGGAAACTCGTTCTCAAGGAAGCTGCGGTACTCCTTGGTATCCGATAGCTCCTCAAGGCTCTGCCAGAAACGCTTTCCGCCGTCCCCTGCGAGCTTCGCCCTCGCCGCGACTAGGTTGATGGAATTCTTGCGCTCAGAATCTGGATTCATCTTCTCGCTTTCATCGGTGGCACGTGGAGCAGGATTCCATAAACTGCAAGTTATGGATTTTATATTCCTTTACTAGCTGCCGCCCGAGCTCCAGTTGCTTCGCACCCGATGGCGGCTTGTAAAACGGGTTGAAAACCTCCGATTTCTCCCGGATGTATTTTTCTGGTTGCCGGTGGCAATCGAGACACCAAGACATGTAAAGCGTGCCCGCGCGGTATGTCAGCGGCATCTCCGCGATCTGTCCATGGCACGTGGTGCAGCCAATGCCTTTCGCGACGTGAATGCTGTGGTCGAAATAGACGAAGTCTGGCAGTGCATTCACGCGTGTCCAGGCAAGCGACGTATCGTCGCGATAGCTCGCCCGCACCGGCTCGAGCATGGCGGCGTTCGTCCAAATTTGGGAATGGCAAGTCATACATGTTTGCGTCGGAGGCACACCCGCGAAAGACGATTTTTCGACTGTTGTGTGGCAATAGCGGCAATCAATTCCCAATTCGCCCGCGTGGTGTCGATGGCTGAAAGGTACGGGCTGCTCCCTCGTGTCGTTCTGATCCGTGTACCACGGAGACATCGCAATGGTATACGCCGCATAGCCTAGCGCCGCGATAATTACCACGGCGCCATAAATGCTCACGCGCGAGATCAGATTCGTGCTGCGATGAAATACCTGAGCCATTGCCTTCAGTGTCGCTCTTTCTGTTTAACCTGCTGTTCTTCTTCCGTTTCATGCACCAACGACCGCACTTCCACAATCGAGATCATCGGCAGGAAACGAATGAAAAGATAGAACAAGGTAAAGAACAATCCGAATGTTCCGAGATAAGTCGCCCAGTCCCACCGCGTCGGTATGTACATTCCCCACGCCGAGGGCGTGAAATCCCGCGACAAACTAACGACCACGATCACAAATCTCTCTAGCCACATCCCGATATTGATCACCAAAGAAATCCCGAATAACCACGCCACATTACGTCGCGCGCGGCGGGACCACAGCGATTGTGGAATAACCAGGTTGCACGCGATCAGCAGCCAGTACAGTGGTGAGTAAGGACCTTTAAGACGGTTCCACATCATGTACGCCTCATACCGATCGGCGCTATAGAACGACATGAACGTTTCCATCACATAGCCGTAGGCGACGATAATTCCTGTCGCTAACATCACCTTCGCCATGATGTCCAAGTGGCGCTCGGTGACGAGATCTTCGAGGTGATATATCTTGCGAATCGGTATCGCCAATGTCAGCACCATCGCGAAGCCGGAATAAATGGCGCCGGCCACGAAATACGGTGGAAATATCGTGCTGTGCCATCCGGGCACAAGCGCAATTGTAAAGTCGAAGCTCACGACGGTGTGCACCGAAACTACCAGCGGCGTCGCAACGCCTGCCAAAAGCACGGAAGCGACTTCATAGCGCGTCCAGTGGACGGCTGACCCCCGCCACCCCATTGAAATGATCCCGTAAAAGATCTTGGAAGCTTTGTTCTTGGCTCGGTCGCGCAACGTGGCAAGATCGGGAATCATTCCCACAAACCAAAAGACGATGGATACGGTGAAATACGTCGACACTGCAAAAACGTCCCAGACCAGCGGGCTGCGAAACTGCGGCCAAAGCCACATCGGATTGGGATAAGGCAACAGATAGTAGAAGAGCCACGGGCGGCCCATGTGAAGGAGGGGAAACATACCCGCGCACATCACCGCAAAAATCGTCATCGCTTCCGCGAACCGGTTTACGGACGTCCGCCATCTTTGATGGAGTAGAAGCAAAAAGGCGGAAATGAGCGTTCCAGCGTGCCCAATTCCAATCCACCAGACGAAATTTACAATCGCGTAACCCCATGCTGCCGGTATCCGAATCCCCCAGATGCCCACACCCTTAACCATCAGCAGTGTGATGACAAGGTTCAGCAGCATGAGCATTGCAAACGCGATGAGGAAACCAAACACCCAGCCGGGTGTCGTGCCCCGCGTAAGAACGATGGAACTGATTTTGTCGGTTACCGATTCAAAGGTATGACCCGGCCCGATGATCGGGTCGGGTTCGGCAACCCGGGTTACGCCTTCAAAGCGATCAGAATCCACGCAGTATCCCCTACTGCTCGCGATATCGACTGCAAACCGTTAGAAGGGGGCGTTGTTGTGTGTCCGCAATCACAGCCCCGCACCCCGCGAACGCCATGATTTGCATTTTGAAGTAACTAAGGATTGCCAATACTGCCGTTTCCTGCGTCAAAACTCCGCTTAATAAAACCACCTATCAATTAGGACGCCATAGCATAAGACCCCTTGTCTTGATTCGCAAGTTCAAATCGAAAAAAAATTTGGCACCGAACCCGCTGGGACGACCTACGCTTCCTGCCTGCCAAAGACTGGGCATTTCTGCAGGGCCCAAGGCAACAGTACTGTTCAATCTTAGGGCATTGGCAGCGACGTAGAACGCCCAGAAGAGAGCCCCATTGGTAACATGGCCGTGTGCGCGCCGCACCGCCAGTCTCCGTATGGCTTGTCCTTGTCGTCTCCCTAGCTACTTCAGCGGACACGATTGTCCTGAAAAACGGTCGCCGCATCGCAGCGGAGAACGTAACCCAAGATGCCACCCACGTCACCTATCACACTCCAGCCGGAGAGATGTCGATTCCTAAGTCCGTGGTCGCGAGGATCGACCATGACGATTTCGCCTACCCGCCGGCGTCAGCCGATCACTCTCAGCCACTGGTCTCGACGCCGCCGATCGAGCCTGTTCGTGGATTTGAAGGCATTGCGGCGCTGGCTGTTCACGGTGATGCAATTGATTATGCCTATCTGTCGAGCCTCGATTCGGATGCCGGTTCCGGATCGGCGATGGCAGTCGCCAAGGATGCCGCCGCGCACCACGCTGCTGCGCAATTCCTTCTACATAAAGGTGATACAGACGCCGCAATCGACCAGTATCGCGAGGCACTGATCTTTGCCCCCCAAAATAACGGCCTCTTGCTGAATCTCGCTCTCCTGTATTTGCAGCAAAGTCAGTTCGCCGCCGCCCTCGAGCCCCTGGAACGCGCCCGCCGCACGTCTCCGGATTCGCCCGATGTGGCAAAGCTCATGGGCTGGGCCTACTACGGCGCGAACAAGATGGACCAAGCCATCGAGGAATGGAAGCACGCCGAGCGCCTGCGTCCGGACCCTCAAGTCGAGCAAGCCTTGGAGAAAGTGGAGCGCGATAAATCCGTTGAGGAAAGCTATCGCGAAGGTGAAACCGACCATTTCGACCTGAGGTACTCTGGCGGAGCCACTCCCGACCTCGCTCGTGGCATTCTGCGCGTCCTAGAGGACGACTTCCGCGACCTCGAATCTCAGCTTGATTACACGCCGCCCGGGCAAATTGCCGTCATTCTATACACTCGACAGGCTTTCGCGGATATCACCCGCGCGCCCGGGTGGGTGGGTGCCCTGAACGATGGCCGCTTGCGTATCCCCGTGCAAGGATTGACTCAGGTAACTCCTGACCTCGCTCGAGTCTTGAAACACGAGCTCACACACAGTTTTGTAGGGCAAAAGTCTCACGGCCGCGCGCCCACGTGGCTCCAGGAAGGTATCGCGCAGTGGATGGAGGGACGTCGCAGCAGTTCAACTGCCGGAGGCTTGGTCGAAGCAGCGGCCCAAGGCGAAGCCCCGCCACTGGCAACGATGGAAGGGTCCTGGATGAACCTATCCGGGAATGCAGCCGGCTTTGCCTATGCGTGGTCCCTCGCTGTCGTCGAATCTATCATCGACGCGGGCGGCGTGAGTGACGTCAGCCGCTTGCTCGATCGCATCGCCACGTCGCCTTCGCCCGAAGCGGCGGTGCAGGAAACGCTGCATTCGAATTACGCCGGCCTGAACGAGCAGACCGTCGCCTATCTCAAACGCGCTTACCTGCGCTGATTTTGCTCTTCTTGCCACAACGCACGGGCGTGATCACATCACAATGTCAAAAGCAATCCGGCCAGCAACGCCGCCCGTTGCGGAAGCGACCGGATCATCACCTTCTCCCCCGGGCTATGCGCCCCGCTACCGACTGCTCCTAGCCCATCGAGCGTGGGCACTCCAAGCGCCGCCGTAAAGTTTCCGTCTGATCCACCGCCGGTGGTGGTTTCGTCGAGTTTCACGCCGATCTCCTGCATCAGCGATTGCGCCTGTGCGAAAAGTTTGAGCACGCCAGGCGTTCGCTCAAGCGGTGGCCGGTTGATTCCGCCTCGAACCTCGATTTGCGCTCCCCGCAGGATCGGCCGGAGCCCGCGTAGCTTCCTGTTCAGTTTTGGCGCATCGGCCAAATGCGAATAACGAATATCTACTTCCGCCCGCGCCTGGGCCGGCACAACGTTGGATACGGTTCCTCCCTCAACTACCGTCGCTTGAACCGTAATCCCGCGCCGGGGATTGTTCATTTTTGTCAGCCGCGCGATTTGCAATGCCAACTCGTGCACGGCATTCACTCCTGCGCCAGGATCGGCGCCCGCGTGCGATGATCGTCCGGTAACGATGATCTCGGCCGTACCCACCCCTTTCCGTGCCGTCTTCAGCCGTCCCTCCCACCCGAGCGCAGGTTCGAGAACGAATACCGCATCGCTTCGCCGCGCTTCCCGCTCGATCTCGCGGCGCGAAGTTTCGCTCCCAATCTCCTCGTCGGAATTCCAGAAAAAGACAAGCCTCTTGCGCGGCCGCAACTTCGTCGCGCGCAAACCGTCCATGGCGCCAAGCGCTATCGCCAGCCCCGCTTTCATGTCAAACGTTCCCGGTCCCCACGCGCGACCGCCAGACACGCGAAAGGGCATCTTGGCCAGCGTGCCGAGTGGATAAACGGTATCGAGATGTCCAATAATCAATAGCTGTCCGGTAGGGCGCCCGCGGCCCGGCCAGACTTCCGCGCGCACATGATTGCCTCGAGCTTTCTGCCGCAGCACCCGAACCTTCGCGCCCCTACGCCTCCACTCGTTCGCAACCATCCGGCCCAGGCGGTCCACCGCCGCCTTGTGATGGCTCGGCGATTCGCACCGCACGAACCGCCCGAGCAGTTCAACGATATCTCGTTCCCGCCTTCGCAATTCTCGCTGCAGCTCACGCATCATCACTTTGGTTTCGCTCATCGCGCCGGTATCCTAGCAGCCGTACCAAGCCGCGGCAACACAGCTCGCGCGGTTGATTCCCACCCGCTGAGGTTTCGTATAGAATTACTCGAACGGTTTGTGAAGTTGCATCTACAACATATACGGACTCCAACTCAATCGAAGGACAGAGGCAATCGATGCTTCTCGATATCAACGACATACAGAAAATTCTTCCGCACCGTTATCCCTTCCTTCTCATAGACGGCATCGAGGAAATGGAACGCTGGAAGCGCATCGTCGGAATCAAGAACGTCACCATCAATGAACACTTCTTCCAGGGTCATTTCCCCGGAAAGCCGATCATGCCCGGGGTCTTGATTATCGAGTCGATGGCCCAAACCGGCGGACTGCTCCTGCTCAAGGAGGTGCCCGATCGTGAAAAGAAGCTGCTCTATTTCGTCGCCATTGACAACGCGCGCTTCCGCCGTCCCGTGGTTCCCGGAGACCGCCTGAGGCTCGAAATGAATGTTCTCGCTTGGCGAAGCGGTTTCTGCAAACTCCAGGGCCGCGCCACCGTCGACGGAGAAATGGCCGCCGAGGCCTCGCTCATGTGCAAAATGGTCGATCTCGAAACAGAGCAGCCTCCGGCCGCCGTACCGGCTGAGAAGGCGCGATGAGCGAGATCGATCCCCGGGCTATCGTTTCGCCTTCAGCGCGACTGGGATCCGGCGTTCGAGTCGGCCCTTTCGCGGTCGTGGGCGATGAAGTCGAGCTTGGCGACGGCTGTGTGCTCGAGCCTCACGCTGTCGTCAAGGGTCCCTCGACATTCGGCCGCAACAATCACATCCACTCCTTCGCCATCGTGGGAGGCGATCCGCAGGACCTCACCTACACTGGCCAGCATGTGAAGCTCGAAGTGGGCGATTCGAATGACTTCCGCGAGTTCTGCACCGTGCATCGCGGCACCATCAAGGGCGGCGGCGTCACTCGCGTCGGCAGCAACAGTCTGATCATGGCCTACGCGCACATCGGCCACGACTGCCAGATCGGCAGCCATGTGATCCTCATCAACGGCGCTCAACTTGCCGGCCACATCATTGTGGAGGACTACGCCACGATCAGTTCCTTCTGCCAGCTGCACCAATTTTCCCGCGTAGGCAGATACTCTTACATCGGCTCGGCCACGATTATCACGCAAGACGTGCCGCCATTCTCGAAGATCGTCAGCGCCCGCGATACGCGCTGCTACGGAATCAACAAAGTGGGCCTCGAGCGCAATGGCTTCTCTCCAGAACGCATTCAAGCGATCGAGCAAGCTTACCGGTATCTTCTCCGTTCCAAGTTGAACACCTCGCAGGCCGTCGAGAAAATGCGGGGAACCCTCTCCAGCTCCGAGGACGTCCAAACCCTTGTACGGTTTATCGAATCCGCCACGGACCGCGGCTTAACCAAATAGAAACTGTATGGCCGCCAGCGCGGAAAACACGGGTGGATGGGGGCTGATTGCCGGAAACGGGGACTTCCCGTTTCTGGTCCTAGAGGGCGCACGCAGCCGCGGTATCGAGATGGCCGTAATCGCCATTCGCGAGGAAGCGTCGCCCGCTCTGGAGCGTAGCGCGAAGCGGTTCCACTGGATTAGCCTCGGCGAACTCAGCCGCGGCATTGACCTGCTGCACGAAGAAGGCGTGAAGCATGCGGTAATGGCCGGGCAAGTGAAGCACAACAAAATCTTCAGTTCGATTCGTCCCGATTGGCGGCTGGCCAAGCTGCTTATTACTCTTCCCGCTAGAAACACGGATTCGCTTATCGGCGCCATCGCGCGCGTGCTGCACGATGAAGGCATCGAGCTGGTCGATTCAACTAAGTTCCTCGGCTCGCTCCTGCCTTCGGCCGGAGTTCTCACCCGCCGCTCGCCAGACCCCGGCGAGGCTACCGACATCGAATATGGTAGGGGCATTGCCCGCCAGATTGCGGCTCTCGATCTGGGCCAGACAGTTGTCGTGCGCGATCGAGCCTGCGTGGCGATCGAAGCTATGGAGGGCACTGACGAAACCATTGAGCGGGCCGCAAGAATCACTGCAGGACAACGGCTTGTGGTTGTCAAGGTGAGCAAAGGCGCTCAAGACATGCGATTCGATGTGCCAGTCGTCGGCCTGAAAACAATCGAGGTGATGCGCCGCGCGAATGCCACGGCGCTCGCCGTTGACGCCGGCCGAACACTTTTGTTCGACCGCGAAGCTCTGATTCGCGGCGCCGACGAAGCGGCAATTGCGATTCAAGCATTCGCGCCGGATTCAGTCGGGGCGAAAACGAAATCGTGACCCAGAAAACCAATCGCGTTGCCGTAGTCGGCGCGGGAGAATTCGGCCGGAATCATGTTCGTGTGTGGCGCGAGCTCGAGGGCATTGAACTTGCCGGCATTGTTGACACCAACGGCGAGCGCGCTCGCCAGGTCGCCGCCGAATTCGACACAGACGTGATTCGCGATCTCGATGCGCTCGCTGCCGCCGGCATCGATGCCGTTAGCGTGGCCGTGCCCACGAAGGAACATGCGCGCGTCGGCTGCCATCTGCTCGATGCCGGCATTGACGTGCTTGTGGAAAAGCCGATGGCCTCTTCTCTAGAAGAAGCGGGCCGGCTGATCGCCTCCGCACAGCGTTCCGGGCGCATCCTGCAAATCGGGCACGTTGAGCGATTCAATCCCGCTGTCGCCGCGGCGCAAAAGATCGTCTCGCGTCCCATGTTTTTCGAAGTCCACCGCCTCGGCATTTTCACGCCGCGCAGCCTCGACATCGACGTGGTGTACGACGTGATGATTCACGACCTCGATATTCTTCTTGCTCTGGTGGACGCACCCGTTGTGGACCTCAAGGCTGTCGGCATTCCGGTGATCACGGACAAGGTCGATATCGCGCACGCGCGCATCGAGTTTCAGACCGGTGCTGTCGCCAACGTCACCGCCAGTCGCGTCTCCACCGAGCGTGTTCGCAAGATGCGCTTCTTTCAGGAGCACGAATACATCTCGCTCGATTTCGCGCGCCAGGATGCGCTGCGCATCCGCGTCCAGGCCGGCAGCCCTCAGCCGGGAATAGGGTTCGAGAAACTTGCCGCCACGCCGGAAGAGCCGCTTCGCGCCGAGCTGCGCGCCTTTCTCGATTCCGTCCGTACCCGCAAGCCACCGGTCGTGGATGGCGCTGCTGGGCGTCGAAATCTCGAGCTTGCCGACAGAGTGATGGCAGGCATCCTCGAACACGCTGGCCGCGTCCAACTCGGAG
>DATDMO010000174.1:0-6361 GCA_036518755.1 Candidatus Acidiferrales bacterium
TATGGCCATGCTGGCGTATAGCGGAGGACTGGAGCGGACGTTAACGGAGTATCGGCAGTTGCTGGAGAAGGCCGGATTGGAGATAGAGCAGACTGTTCCGACACCTGCCGGGATTAGCCTCATCATCAGCCGCCCGCGCTCTTAGCGCAGACCTCGGCGATTTCTTCGATCGAAGGGATGTCCCCTGCAGTTGCATCCGGAGCGCAAAAGGCGTGCTTCGGCTGCGCTTCTCTTGTGACGAGCTTTTTCGCGGGCCTGAAGGCCCGCGCTTCCACCGAAAAACTCTGCCGCTATGACTGCAAAGCGAAGGTGGCGAATGCGGAGGCGATGAGCTGGGGCAGCGAGGCGCGGTTGCGGGGGGTGAGGAGTTCGTGGCCGGCGGATTCGATGGGCAGAAGCTCGGTGCGCGCGGGGATTAGTTTTAGCGCAGCGGCTAGTTCGTCGATGGTGGCGAATGCGTCGCGCGTGCCGTGGACGAACAGCGCGGGCGTGCGCAGATTCGGGAAGTGAGCGGTGCGCAACTGCGCGGGCGCTTTCGGCGGATGCAGCGGATAGGAAAGCAGAAGCAGCGCGCCAACGAGCGCGGGATCGGAGGCGGCGAGCATCGAGGCTTGGCGTCCGCCATAGGAATGTCCGCCGAGGAAGATGCGGTGGGCGGGGAGTTGGCGCTTGATCGCTTCGATGGCGGCGCGCAGGCCCTGCTGGTCGCGTTCGGCGCTGCCGCGCTGCGGCGGTCCGTGCGGACGCAGTTGGCGAAACGGCAGATCGCAGCGAAGGACGGCGACGCCGGATTCGCAGAAGGCGTCTGCAAAAGCGACGAGCAAGGGAGATTGGCAATTCGCGCCCGCGCCGTGCGTGAGGATAAGAGCGTCATGCGAGGGGCGCGCGGGAGTGTGGAGAAAGCCGCGAACGGGCGGCTCGTTTGGGCGCGCGGATTCGAAGGGCGCGAAATGGGATTGCGGCATGGAGCGGCTCGCCGATGAGTGGTCGGCGAGGGATTTTAGCGCAGTTGGCGGGGCGGCGTGTTGGCAACGAATCAACGGGCCCTCGCTGAGAGATCGAAGAGAGATTCCTCGGCTGCGTGGCCGGACGCCCCGCTAGAGCGGGGCGAGGAGACCCGTCCGGCCACTCCGCTCGGAATGACACACGTTCAGGCGAGGCGGATGGCGCGGCGCATTGGCCGCTTGACCGAGGCGCATCGGAAATCGAAGAGAGGTCCTTCGACTGCGTGCGCCGGCGGGTTCGCGGAAGCAGCGAACACGGAAGGTAAAACCGGCGCACTTCGCTCAGGATGACGAACGAGAAAAGGCGCCGATCTCCCGATCGGCGCTTCCAGGCGAATTACCGCTGCGCTCCGGCAGGCGCGCGGGGCGGGTACACCGGCGGGATTTACCGTTGTGATTCACGTCACATTGAAGGGTGGTTAGGGTCACAAACTCTTGAAGGAGGCCGATATAGTATGCACAGCGTTCCAGATAATTTTAGCGGTTAGGCAGCAATTTGGGGGTGATGGATGGCACATTTGCGGGGTGCGAAAGTCTCAGGACTGCTGAGTGCGGTGGTGGTGGGCGGGCTTTGCGCGCTGCTGATTTCGGCGCCGCGCAGCGCGGATGCGGTCCCCAGCTTTTCGCGGCAGACGGGGTTCGCGTGCAACTCATGCCACACGAATCCGCCGGAACTGACGCCGCTGGGCCGGGCGTTCAAGCTGAACGGCTACACCATGCAAGGGTTGAAGGCGATCACCTCGCCCGCGGAAAAGAACAAGAGCGGGCTTTCGTTGCTGTCGGTGCTGCCGCTTTCGGCGCAGATCGAGATTTCGAATACGGGACTCAACAAGAAGGAGCCGGGCACGCAGAACTGGAGTACGTCGGTGCCGCAGGACGCGTCGATCTTTTTGGCGGGATCGTACGCGAGCCACCTGGGCGGATTCGTCCAGGTGACGTATGACGCGCAGGCCGACCATTTTTCGTGGGACAACACGGATGTGCGTTACTCGAACACCGGGAAGCTTTACGGCAAGCCGGTGGTGTACGGAATCGACATCAACAACAACCCGACGGTGGAGGATTTGTGGAACAGCACGCCGGCCTGGGGATTTCCGTGGATTAACTCTCCGTCTGCGCCGGGACCGTCGGCGGCAGCGGTGATTGACGGCACGCTCGCGTCAGACGTGGCCGGAGTGGGCGGATACGCGATGTTCAACGATCACCTCTACGCCGCGGGCACGATTTACACTTCGGCGCACCTTGGAAACACGCTGCCGAATACGGGCGTGGGATTTGGGTTCAACATTCAGGGCGCCGCGCCTTACTGGCGGCTGGCGTGGCAGCAATCGTTTGGGAACAATTATCTGGAAGTGGGCGGATACGGCATGCATGTCGCGTCGACGCCGGAAACGGTGACGGGTCCCACGGACGATTTCACCGATGCGGCGGTGGACGCGCAGTGGGAGCGCGTGCTGCCGAAGCTCCAGAACAACCTGCTGACGATTCGCGGAACGTACATCCACGAAAGCCAGACCTTGAACGCCACGTTTGCGGGCGGCGGCGCGAGCTTTCTCTCGCACGATCTGAATACTTTTCGCGTGAACGCCGCGTATCATTTCGGATATCGGATCACGCCGGTGTTCGGATATTTCGTCACCACGGGGACGAGCGATCCGCTGCTGTACGCGCCGAACCCGCTCGATGGGAGCGCGACGGGAAGTCCGAACAGCCAGGGATTCGTGGCGAGCATAAACTACTGGCCGGTGCAGAATATCCGGCTGGCGCTGCAGTACACAGCGTTCACGAAGTTCAACGGATCGGGCACCAACTATGACGGATTCGGGCGCAACGCGAGCGATAATAATTCACTGTATCTCCACCTAGGCGTTATTTTCTGAGCGGGCTTGATCCGAGGGGGCCCGGCGGAAGCAAGGGCGCTCGGAAGATGACTGATGGGGGAAATCCGATGACGAAATTACGGAAGACATGGGCGGTCGGGGCGGCAGTAGTGCTGGCGGCAGGCGTGAGCGTGCTGGCGAATTCGGCGGCGCACGCAAAGTCGCGGAAAGCAGCGCAGGGCGGCGGAAGCGGCGAGATTATGGGCACCGTTTATTTCAAGGGCGAGGCGCCGCGATTGCGTCCGATCATGATGGACAAGGACCCGGTGTGCGCGTCGCTGCACCCGGAAGGCGTGCTGCCGGAAGACGGCCGGGTGAATACGAACGGGACGCTGCCGAATGCGTTCGCTTACATCTCGAAGGGAGCGGAGAATTTTTCAGGCGCGGCGCCGACCGAGCCCGTGACGCTGACGCAAAACGAGTGCGAGTACGTGCCGCACGTCCTGGGGATTATGGTGGGGCAGCCGCTGCGGGTGGTGTCCAACGATCCCACCACGCACAACATTCACATCATGCCGAAGGCGGGGCACGACTTTGACGTGACGCAGCAGCCGGGGTCGCCGGCGGTGAGCGACAAATTTTCAAAGCCGCAGATCATGGTTCCGGTGCACTGCAACATTCACAATTGGATGGAGGCGTACATCGGGGTGGTAACGAATCCTTATTATGCGGTGACGGGCAACGACGGCACGTTCCAGATCAAGGGAGTGCCCGCGGGAAGCTATACGCTTTCGATTTGGACCGCCACGTTTGGGGCGCAGGGGCGCGAAGTGACGGTGCGCGCGGGAGAAACGGCCAGCGTGGATTTCACGTTCGGCGGACGGTAAGCGAGGATCGGTCCCCCTAGTCGCAAGCCACGCGCTCAGTGCGAGGCAACCCACCGAAAACCCTCATCCCGTGAAGGCGGGGCGAGCTACATCAAGAAACCAAAGGCGCCAATCTTCGTGTGAGTGTTGCCGGCGGTTACATCGAAGAGAGATTCCTCGACTGCGTGTCCCGGCGCTTCGCGCAAAACCAAAAGCGCGGGACACTCCGCTCGGAATGACGGCCCGTCCATAGCAGGCGGATGGCGGACGCGTTGCCAAGCATGTGCGCCCCTTCGCCCCCCGCGCTCAGGGCACGCGGGCATCCGCTGCGGCGGATGCCCCTTGCGAAGGAGGAACAGCAGATCCCTCACACAATCCGCAAGAGGCGCGGATTGGTTCGGGATGACAATGAAGGGCAAAAAAAACTGCGCGGGGCTAGGTGCGGGGGCGGTAGTTGAGGTCGATCCAGCGGATGGGCGGGAGCGGGTTGCGCTTGATGCCCTGCTCGTCGCAAAGCATCTCGAGGAGTTCGTAAATGTGCGGGAGATGGTTGGCGGCCATATCGTGAACGAAGGCGCGAGTGAGTTCCTCGTTGCGAATGTGGCGATAGAGCCAGCGCAGGAAAAGTACCAGCTGGACGATGGACGTGATGCCGAATGTCCACCAGGTGGAATTGATGAGAGTGTGCATGGCGTTGAGTGATTTGCGGCGAGGCGAGGGTTGTCGACCAGCTACTGCACGATTTCAACGATTACACGAAGCTGGACGTTTCTACTTTCAAATGGGTTGCTGAAGGCATTCAACGGATGTACCATGCGCGCCAGTCCCCCGCTTCCCCGATACCCGGAATGGATTTTTTCTAGCGTGGTATTCAGAAAGGAGAAGACCATGAATTTCCGCCCCCTTCCAGGCTGGAAACCTACCAGCTTAACTAGCCTCGCTAATCCGACTGACAATGACATTGCCGCGCGGCGGCTCCCGGTTCCAATGTCCCGGCGCAGGTTCGCGCGCACGGTGGCGGGAGGTGCGTTCGCTGCCGCCGTTGGCTCCAGGTTATGGACCAGGAATGTGGTGGAAGCGGGGTCATTTGCTCCGATTCCGATCCCGGGTGGCTCGCCAGCGCTTGGCGGGGCGTTCCACGTGTTTGGTCCGGCGGCGTTCGATCCCATTGACGCAGAACCCGTCACAATCACAAATCTAAATGCCGATGTGGGATTGGCGTACATCAGCGGCATGGTGACACGAACCAATACGAAGACAGGCGACGTGGTGAGTTTGCCGTTCGTCGATTCGGACATGAGATTCATGCAAGGCGTGTTCCGTGGCGCGGACGGGAGAGTTCACCAAGGCGCTTTTGCCTTTGTTTGAGTGGATGTCTTTGAGCCCGGTCCGGGCGCTCAGATTCATGACTTCAATCCGAGTACATTTCCTCCCGTAGGGCTATTCTGGACCACCGAAATTCCAATTGCCGGCGTCGACAGGCAAGTGGGAAAAGGACGCGCATCGCTTCAAGCGTCCGACGTGGCAATCCTCGACTATGGAACCACCCCGCAAGCCATCTTCGGCGGCGGGCCGACTCCCGTGCCAGGGACGGTCTCGTTCAAGGTGGTCTGGAGTGGAGTGGGCGAGAAGGTGAATATCAGGAACACCGACCCGGTGTACGGCGGCTTCGCGGGCGAGTTCGTCCGCAACAGCGCGCAGATGGAGTGGAGCGCCACGGTGGGCGATTACACGTTTGTTTCGGAGCCCCTGATCACTTCCTCCAGCGCGTTCGCCGAAATCGGGCACGAACGGAACGGATCGTTCTTTCCGCCGGCGTGACAAACGAACCGTGTGAAGGACCTCAATAACGCTGCGATCGGCCTGGCGGCTTGGTGGGATCGAAGAGAGATTCCTCGGCTGCGTTTCGCGCGCGCGAACACCGCGCGAAAGGCAGAAACGCGCGAAACTCCGCTCGGAATGACAGCGCAAGGGGCGATGCTCTGGTAGCGCCGGCGGGACGCCGGCGAATTGGCCTTTTGGCGGCGTGAAGAAGAAAAACGCCGGCAAGATGCCGGCGCTACAAGAGCTGCTCGGCGGAGGGCGCGCGGGTTCGCCGCGCTGGCGGACGTGGCGGCGCAGTTTGATTGACATCGGTGCTGGCGGGTGTTAGCTTCCCGGCATTCAATCCGCGATCATCCCGAAGTTCAAATCTGAGGAGGCAACTATGGCGCGAAAAGTACGCTGGGGGATTTGTCTCGTTTTGCTGTTGGGATTCTGCGTCGCGGCACAGGCCCAGGAAGGTTATCTCGACGAGTACGTCGTGCACGTGAAGCCGGGAAAGCGGACGGAGTTCGACGCGCTGATCAAGAAGATGGCGGCTGCCAACCGTAGCAACCACGGGGACAACTGGACGGCCACCGAGACGGTTTACGGCAACGCCGATGTGGTCACCTTCGTGAGCGGCCGGGCGAGCTACGGCGACATTGAAAAGGCCTCCGGCGCTCTGATGGGCGCGATGGACAAGTCCATGGGACGCGCGGCGACCGAGAAACTATTCGCTGACCTTTCCGACTGCTCCGCGGAATCGCAAGGCCTGCTGGTGCGCATGCGTCCAGACCTGAGCAGCAATCTGCCGACCGACGCGGCCGAGAGAGAAAAAACTGTCGGCGGACAGCGGTGGATTCGCACC
>DATDMO010000175.1:0-2540 GCA_036518755.1 Candidatus Acidiferrales bacterium
GCCTCGGAATCGAAGCCTTGTTCTTTGCCTTTGCCGCGTGGGCCCTGTATCAATCGGGGGACCCAATCCTCGGAATCATTCTTGCCGTTGCAGCCGCCGCCCACTATGCCGCGTCGTACGATCGTATCGGGTGGCTGCTGCGAGCCTGACACTTCGATTCAGAGCTTGTGACCCGGCAAACCGGGTAATACCTCTCATCTCAACCCTTAGCTGATAGAACCCGCCAAAATGAAGCTGCCGCTATACCAGATCGACGCCTTCACGAGCCGCATGTTTGGCGGGAATCCCGCCGCAGTGGTGTTGCTGGATTCCTGGCTGCCCGATCGCGCGCTTCAGGCGATCGCCGCAGAGAACAATCTTGCAGAAACCGCCTTCGTGGTCCCGCGCGGAGAGATCATGCCGTTACGGTGGTTTACACCGACTGTCGAGGTCGATCTGTGCGGGCACGCGACCCTGGCAGCCGCGGATGTGCTCTTCCGCCATACCTTTCCATCGGTGAAACGCCTGACGTTCGGGACGCGCAGCGGCGATCTCACCGTCACGCGGGACGGTGACTGGCTCGCCATGGATTTTCCTTCGCGCCCCGCCGAGCCGGTCGATATAGAGGACGTCGCCGTCTCGGCCCTGGGCATTCGCCCGAAAGAACTGCACCGGGCGCGCGACTTGCTCGCCATCTTCGAGTCCGAATCGCAAATCCGCGACTTTCGACCGGATTTTGGACGCATGGCGTCAATCGATGCATTCGGGATTACCATTTCGGCGCCGGGCGAATCCGTGGACTACGTCTATCGGTTCTTCGCGCCGCGACAGGGAATTCCCGAGGATCCTGTAACGGGGTCCGCGAACTGCACGCTCGTGCCGTATTGGGCGGCGCGTCTCGGCAAGACCGACCTCGTGGCGAAACAGCTCTCGGCCCGCGGAGGCGATCTTCGCTGCGCGTTGCGCGGCGATCGGGTCCTGATCGCGGGACGAGCGGTCGAGTATTTGCGCGGAGAGATTGCCGTTGAGGTTTGATCATCCGCCAGCCGATCCGTCGATCCTTCGCGAACGCATTGGGCGCAGGTCATGCTGTTCGTGATCTATTTCGCCTCGCGCCATGTCGTGCGGCGCTTTACCCTGGCTGCGCGGGATTCCGTATCTGCTGGGCTATTGTCGTTGGCGCTGCTTCTTGCCACCGAACTGGTACTCGCGGTCGCCATTTCAGGCCGGACCATTTCGGGGTACTTTTCCGGCCGGGATCCCGTCTCTGGTACCGTGTATTTCGCTTTGGTCCTCCTTTATGCCCTGCTTCCGTGGCTGCATGCTCCCAAGGGCGGAAGCAATCAGTGACGAGGCCCGGCGACGCTTTGTTGGGTGAGTCCGCCGCCACGCGCTTGGCAGGGCGCGGCAATACCGGAACGTTGGCAACCTCCCCCGACTACGCCTAATGCCGTCGATGTGGCCCGCTTCCACTCGGCTAGCCGTGGTAAGGACTATCGTAATTTATTGATTTATATAATAATTTAAATTTTTTCCGTGGCATGGTTTAACCACCCGGAAATAAACGTTCACTTCCATGAGTCAACGTGATGCAGATGGCAATTTCCTGGAACGCGCCGGCCAAATTCCTCCACTGGCTGATCGCCCTTCTCATACTCGTCCAGATCGCGCTGGGGGTCGCGGCCGTCGGCTGGCCGCTGTCGCCAACCAAACTGAACTTGTTCTTCTGGCACAAGTCCATCGGCGTGACCATTCTCCTGCTGGTGGCATTGCGACTGCTATGGCGCTTCACGAATCCCGTCCCAGCCCTGCCTGCGGAGCTTCCGGCGTGGGAGCGGCGCTCAGCGCATGCGAGCCATTTCCTGCTGTACGTGGCGATGATCGGACTGCCGCTATCTGGCTGGGCGTTGAGCTCGGCATCCGGCGTCCCGTTCCGGATTTTCGGGACGGTCCCGCTGCCGGATCTCATTGCGCCGGACAAGGACGCGGCGGAAATCGCCCAGCAGGTTCATCACGCATTCGTCTTTTTCTTGGTTCTGCTGCTGATTGCGCACATCGCCGCGGCGCTGCGGCATCATTACGTGAAGCGCAACGACGTGCTGCGGCGGATGCTGCCGTTCCAGGGCGAATAACCGCCAAAAGTACATCGACGCCGATGAACGCCGATATACGCCCATGAAACGATAGAACCAGCCGGATAAGAGCTACGTAATACCAAACCACCTTGAACTCTAAAGATTTGCGTTTTCTTCTTGTTTATTTTCTAAAGTTATCTGCGTTCATCGGCGTTTATCGGCGACTGAAATGGTCTTCATGAGGATCCTCACGTTCTGCTCTGCCCTGCTGCTCGCGCTCGCTGGACATGCGACGGCCGCGGACTGGCGAATGGACGCGGCGGCGAGCCGCCTCGAATTTGCCGCGACCTTCGAAAAAGCGCCCGCGCCCGGCGTGTTCAGGGAATTCGACGCGCGCCTCGCCTTCGACCCCGACAAGCCCGCGGGCGGCCGCCTCGACGTGACGATCAAGGTGACGAGCGCGGACATGACGAATGCGGACATCAA
>DATDMO010000176.1:0-4031 GCA_036518755.1 Candidatus Acidiferrales bacterium
TACACGGACCAGACATGGGGCGAGTGCAATTAGCGGCGCGGGCTCGTTTGGGTTCTCGGTTAACCTGCATTCCGACCCGCGCTACGCCGACCTCGTCCGCCGCATCGGCTTCCCGCAATGACTCAAGTCCAAGGACATCCCGATTTTCTATTGATTCGAGCCCGTCGGTGTTAAAATCGCGGCCCTCATGGATCGAATAGGAGAGTTTCTGGGCAAGGCGCTGCGGCGGATGGACCGCCCGGAAGCAGCGATGGCTTGGCTTTCGAGTGCCTGGCCCATGATCGTTGGTAAGTCCCTCGCGGAGCACACGCTCCCGCTGCGGTGCCAGAGTGGATGCCTGGAATTAGCAGCGGACGCAAAGCCTTGGCAGCGCCAGCTTGAAAGCATGAAGGGCGAGATTTGCGCCCGCATCAATCAAGCCTGGGGTGGAAAGCTGGTCAGCGAAGTAAAATTTGGCCCCGATAGCGACTCGGTTCGCCCTCGGAATTCCTCGCCCGGCCCCACGCGAGCCTCCCTCGAGGCGGATAACCAGCATACACCCTTCATCCGCAGACGCCGCGCCTGACAATCATCGGCCAAAACCGCTCGCAAAAAAAAGTCCACAGGCGCCGCCGCTTGCATTGCCGCGCGTTTCCTCTAAGATAATTCCCATGATCTACGATTTTGTTTTTGAAGGATCCGTTAGCCGGCTGGCCGCGCAGCTTCGCAAGGCGCCCGGAGCGAAGAATCCTGCTCGACACACGAGTCGAGTAGAAAGTGATGTAACACCATGAAAACAAAGGATCGGTGTCGTGTCTACTCGTCACAAACTCGAGGGGCCGACTCCCCGGAACACACCGGTTTGAAAGACCAAGGCAGCCATGAAAATTAGCCGCGAAGAAGTGCTGAGAATCGCCGAGCTGGCCCATCTCGGGTTGTCTCCCGAGGAAGTGGACATGTATCGCGGCCAGCTCGACGGCATCCTCAGCTATATCGACAAGCTCAAGGAAGTCGACATCAGCAACGTCGAGCCAATGGCGCAAGTGCTGCACTCTGGCGCGGGACCAGAAGTTCATCCGGAGTTGCGCGACGACACCCTCCGGCCCTGCGACATAGCCGATACCGTGTTGGCCGCCGCGCCCGATGCCGAGAAGCCGTTCTTCCGGGTTCCCAAGGTGATCACTCGATGAGCGCTGCCGCTCCCTGGACCGTAGAGAGCGTTCGCGCCGCCCTGCTTGCCAAGAAAATCTCCGCGCGCGAGCTCGCCGCTGAATTTTACCGTCGCATCGAGAAGCGCAATAAGGAGTTGAACGCTTATCTGACGCTTTCGCCCGAGCGCGCCTACGCTCAGGCCGACCGCATTGATGCATCGGTGGCACGAGGCGAAAACCTTCCACCGCTCGCCGGTGTCCCGATGGCAATCAAAGACGTTATCAGCACCCGCGGCGTTCGAACCACCTGCGCCTCGAAAATGCTGGAGAACTACGTTCCCGCTTACGACGCAACTGCGGTCGAGCGCCTGAAACGAGCCGGAGCCGTCCTGCTCGGCAAAACCAATTGCGACGAATTCGCCATGGGTGGTTCCAATGAGAATTCAGCCTACGGCCCGGTGCACAATCCCGTCGCGCCCGATCGTGTCCCCGGCGGATCAAGTGGCGGATCGGCGGCCACCGTGGCCGCTGGGCTCGCGGTAGCGGCGCTTGGCACCGACACGGGGGGGTCCATCAGACAGCCGGCCTCATTCTGCGGGATACCCGGCCTGATGCCGACTTACGGTCGCGTATCGCGATACGGGCTAGTGGCCTTCGCGTCCTCGCTCGATAAGATCGGGCCGCTCGCGGGAAACGTTGCCGATGCGGCGGCAATAATTTCCGTGATCGCGGGCCACGATGAAAATGACTCCACATCCGCAGCTATTGCCGTTCCAGACTATGCAAGCGAGACGCGGAGACCCATTCAGGGCTTGCGAATCGGTGTCCCCGAGGACTACTTCGCCGAGGGCATCGACCCAGAGGTGAAAGAGAGGGTCCAGTCAGCCATCGCTCTCCTGGAGGGCCTGGGCTGCAAACGAATTCCCCTGAATATGCCGCACACCGATTTTGCAACCGCGGTGTACTACGTGCTCGCGACGGCGGAGGCAAGTTCCAATCTGGCGCGGTATGACGGCGTCCGCTACGGCTTGCGAGTCCCTGGGACAACATTAACGGAGATGTATCGCAACACTCGCGAGAGCGGCTTCGGGGCAGAAGTGAAGCGCAGGATCATGCTGGGAACCTACGTGCTCTCATCGGGCTATTATGATGCGTATTATTTGCGGGCTCAGAGCGTCCGGACCTTGGTCGCGCGAGATTTTGCCGACGCTTTCAAGAAGGCTGATGTGATCATCACGCCGACGGCGCCGAGTGCAGCTTTCGGGCTAGGTGAAAAAACAGCCGATCCGCTGCAAATGTATCTTGCTGATATCTATACAGTTACAGGATCCCTTGCGGGTGTCCCTGGGATTTCAGTTCCGTGCGGCAAGAACAAGGCTGGCCTGCCCATTGGGATGCAAATCTTTGGACCGCACTTCGCGGAAGGCCGAGTTTTGCAAGTCGCGCGGGCATTCGAGGAGGCCGGCGGCTTTGCATTGTAAATTCGCCGAACTCGGCCTCTGCAGGATCTCGTTTACCAAAAATTTGTAACAAAAATCCCGCATCGTGAATTTTCTTTCCGTTTCTAGAGCACAACACAGCGTGATGCTTTCTCCGTTCGCCGGCGTTCGATCTCCTTAAATCGCGGAAGACAGAAGAGTTCTGTGCAAGTGCAAGCCGAAAGTCCCATGCGACTGGTACGGAACGTCTATTGCAGGCGAAATTGCGGGCAGTTAGGCTGCTCTTAGCATCACAAAAGGTTGCGAGGTGGCACGATGGTCCGAATCAAGTCGAGCCAGAAGATTTTCACCGAGGACGAAGTCGCCAACCTGACGGGCATTTGCATCGAACACCTGCGCGGCCTGGCTCGCAACAAGCATCTCGGAACCCTCGTAAACGCCGCTGAAACGGCCGGGGTCCAAGCCGGGCGTTGGCTCTTCACCAACTCGGAATTGATGATCCTGACGGTCCTTCAGCCTCGCTGCCAGCACTAGCCGGAGTCTTCAGATTTTTTCCCCTGAAATCCCCAAGGAATGTGGGGGCCAGAAGGTGGGTGAAGGCTGGCCCCCATTTGACCGAACCAACCGAGGTGCCCAGTTTGGCGGCTACTGCTTGGCCACGATTACCGGGATATCCTGCGTTTGGCGCGCTTCTTCTGCTGCTCGGGCAAGTGTTCGGTCATAAACGAAGACCTGACCGAGTTCGGCTATTCTGAGCGAGTGAACCGTTTGCTGTGATCCTCGAACGGCGATGAGCAGGGCGCTTTGGCCACTGGCGCTGTCCTGCTTAATGTTGGCTGGCACGTACGCAACCCTGTGAAGGCTCTTGGCGTCGCGGATGACCAGCATGTTGGAAATCTTGTCATCGAATGTGAGTGTGTAGTGCCCTGCCGGGAGTACTGCTTGGCACCAGCGGGTTTCGTGCTGCAGGGTGAATTTACCCTTGAACTGCGATTGGGCGTTGGCGGTGCCGGCAAATAGAGTAGTGGCCAACAGGGCGGCCGCGAACAACGTCAACCGGGTTGCATTTCGGGTGATATTCACTTTCATGGTCGTAATCCTCCTTTTTCGGTCGGCCGCTGCGTCTCAACCTGTGATTGGGGTCCGCATCGTGCCTTCACCTCATATAGCGAGAACGGGCAGCAAACTGGCTCACTCGAATTGAAGTTTTCTTGTGGGGTGGCGATGCGCACTGCACCTAAGGCGCTGGGGTTCTATTTGGCCCTGAATTGACTTTGCGTGCCTGGGGCGCTACCTTCCTCGTTATCGTGTGGTAATTCGGCGGGAGAGAAAACGTGTGCGCCACCTCGTCCACGCGAATCGATAGACTGCTGGCCGATTGGGGCCACGAGTATGAGGAAGCGCGGGAAGCGTTAATTCCCGTGGTGTACGACGAGCTGCGCCGGGTGGCGCGCCGCCGCTT
>DATDMO010000177.1:0-8546 GCA_036518755.1 Candidatus Acidiferrales bacterium
CTCATGCAGTCCCTGCTCTGGCCCTCGCTCGGGTGCGCGACCGATCGTGCCTTGCGGGCCGCGCTCATGCAGTCCCTGCTCTGGCCCGCGCTCGGGTCCGCGGCCGATCATGCCACCTTGCGGGCCGCGCTCATGCACTCCCTGCTCTGGCCCTCGCTCGGGTGCGCGGCCGATCGCTCCCATAGTGCTGCGCGCACCTGGCTGTTGCGGTGCCTGCTGAGCAACGCTTGATGCCGCACGCGGCGGATTTTGACCAAGTCTGCCTCGCTCATTTGGGCCGAGCGGTTGTGGCTGCGGAACACTCGTAGCAGGCCGGATCGTATTATTCGTCTGCCTGACATTTGACTTCTGCACAATGCTGCGGCGAACGTCCGCTCTGTTCAGGTCCTGTGCCCGCACTTGAAGGGCGCCTGGGATGTTGGCGGTGCCGACGAACACGCGCGGCTGAACCCGGAACGCGGGGATGGGCCTGCCGATCTCAGCGGCAACGAACGCCGGCGCAATGCCAGGGTTCACCGCAAAATTGTGTTCGCCAACAAGCACCGTTTCGTTGACGACAACCGATTCATGCAGAATCGCGGGCTCGGGTTCAACGACAACGGTCGCTATGCGCGTGGAAAGAAAGTCATGTGGCCTGACAAATACCCAATACTCGGGGTCATCCCGCACATCGACGATGATGTCGTCAGGCGGCAATGGCGCCCACCCGAGATATCTGCTGCCGCGACGCCACTCCACCCAGGCGGGACCCCACTCGCGGCCCGGCACCCAAGCCCAACCGAGATCTCTGTCCCAAACCCATCGACCATAATGAAAAGCAACCCATCCCCACGGCGCCTCATCGGCGTCGGAATCCCAATACCAGCCATAATCATCGGAATAGATCCAATGGCCGACGGTATACGGTCTCCAGTCGCGAGAAATATGTTCCGGAACCCAAACTTCCCCCCAGCGTGCCACGTGGCGAAACGATCCATAGGGTTCAAGTGCTGTCCGGAACTCGGTTGAAATGGAAACACTTTGCGCAGTAGCTGCCGTAGGTGTCACAATTAAACTGGCCGGCAGCAAGAGCAATCCCACGACCGCTGCTGCTCGAGCCGTCAATTTGAAAGGGTTCACGGTTCGCATCATGTTGGTCTCCGGGGTTCACGTCCTAGAGCTTCAACAAGCGTAAAGCACACCAGTTCCGGATGAACGGAATCCCGGTGTGCCAGTTGAGTCGTTAGGTCGGTGTCTCATTTGTTTCCCGGTCCACGCCCGCTTGCGGACATACGGAGGATTCGAGCTTCTTCGGCCCGGTGCCAAAACTGGAAGTCGTTCACTCCCACCTCGCTCGGCGCGGGAGAAGAGCCTCCTAGCGCGTTCACGCAATTTCACTCCTGCCATCGCCTTCCCATCGGCTTGCCAACGTGTTAAACAAAAAGTATGAAGAAGGGAAGATCTGTTAAACAAAAAGCCATGGGTCGGCCTCGGACCGGGATCACCCCTTTGATCGGTTTTCGGGCCGATACCGCTACACGGGTGGCCATCACAAGGTGGGCAGAAAATCAGCCCAACAAGCCGACGCTATCGGAGGCCATCCGCCGCTTGGTCGAGCTGGGACTCGCCGTCGAGACGAAAGCCAAACAGCCCGCTGATATCGGCGCCAATCGCGCCAAAGAATTGGCGACCAAGGCGGTAGAAAAAATAATCGATTCATCGGTTCCGTCCGAAGAGCGCGCCCAGCGTCGGCGCCAACTGACAAAAGGGCCATCCGAATTTCGTGAGGACCGCGTCGATCAACCGAAGTCGAAGGGAAAATGAAGCCTTTCTTCTCGCGAGCGTTCGCGCTGGATGTGGATGGTCGCCCCACGCTGACGTTCGAACGGCCCTCTCCTATTGGATTTTCAGGCCAGCGACATCCTTGTTATCGGCTGGCCGCTGATCCAGCCAATCCAGTGCCCGCTCCGCGAGTCGGCCCGCAGCATTGAGCCGATAACTTCTCGAATTAACTCTTCCAATTCTTCGTCACTAAACTCGGAGGCTTCAGGCGGGATCAGTTCGCTATCGTCGGTCATTGCTCGCTCCGTAGCAGTACAATGGCGATCTTAGGCCTCCGGATCGTGCACTGGCGATGAGTTCATTCTACCTGCCGTACAATTGTGCTACGATCCGCTACAAACAGAAATAGCGGCGCTTCTTGAAAAGGAACGTGACGGCACGCTCAGTGATGCTGATAGGCATCGGCTCGACGAGATTAAGGATCGCTTCGTCGAAGTAATGCTAGAAATCGGTGCCTTTGGCGAAAGGCTTAACTCACCTTCCGCAGCCTCAAACGGCCGGCGCGTCGCGCGAGACTTGGATAACTGTTGCTTTGGCTTTTGCTACGCTCGTTGTGGCATTCCTGACAGAATTCCAGATGACCTCCTGAAAGGAGGGCTCATTCTAGAATGCGATCGGCTTTTGCAAAACCTCAGCGCCTGAGCGGCGGCACATTCCCAAGGCTCACCGTGGGAGCAATGCAAATAGCTGAAAACCCAAGGACTTGAATTTGAGAAAATTGGGTTCGTTTTGCAAAACTTCGCCATCGGTTTCTTGGGCCGCCACCGTTCTGGTCGATGAACTCGAACCCGGCGGACTTCAGGCTCGTCTGAGCGCAGGCCCAGCCGGACCTAGCTGAAATAGCTGAAGGAATGGCGGCTGAAAACGTCAGAAGCCCCGGATCATGCCGGAGCTTCTCGTTCTTGGGAGTGAAATACAGATCAGTATTTCGCGACGATGGGCGCAGCACCCCAGTTGAACAGGTAGTTGAAGCCAACCTTGAAGATGTGCTTATCCGCACTCACGTTCTGAGTGAGGGTGACGGGAACACAAGTCGCACAGCCCGCAGTGAAAAGAAGATCCTTGGCGGGGAAGCCGAGATAGTCGTATTCAAATTTGACGGTCCAGTTGTTGTCGACGGCGTACTCGAGGCCAATGCCGATCAAGAGCCCATCCAAATTGTGGTTGGCAGTTATGAATTCGGTGCCGAACGTAAACGTCTGATCCCACTGAAATCCGCCCTGTACCCATCCCGCCTTGCCGTACACAAGCGCGCGGTTGAAGGCGAGGCCGAACCGCCCGGCGATGTCCCAATCCCATTTGTTTTTGATGGTGGCGGTCGCAAACAGGGTGCCCGGATTAATTCCTACAAACTGATCCTGGGTGACCCGCATGCCCGACCAGAAGCCTTCGCCCTCGATGCCGAGAACAAGCTGACCAATCTGCCAATTGTAGCCGATCTGCCCGCCTCCGAGACCGCCAATGCCGTGCCTGTCATTCACGATGTTGCTGTTTACAAACCCCTGATCGAGCATAATGCCCGCACCGACATTGCCGCCGATATAGAAGCCGGTCCAGCTGAACACCGGCGGCGAAGCCACGTAAGGCGCTGCCTTCATAGGCAGGTCGGCGGCGGACGCTCCGATTGAACTGATGGCGAGAATAGAAAACGCGAGCGCAAGTTTTTTCATGGAAGCCCCCAAGATTGAACGTGATTCCCGTTTACCACTTGGCGAGAATGCCGTCGTGCGCGCCCTTATGTTCGCGAACATAATTTGCCCAGATGTTGCGGAAAAGTCGCAGGCAGACCCGCCATGGACCCACCCGACCAGCGGTCCTGCCTAGATTATTTCCCTTAATGGGATGGCGCAGCCAAAGGGGGGCATCTGCCGTCCATGCGTCAGAAAGAAATTGCTCTTAACGCGGCGCTCAAAACGGCCGATACAAAGACGGTGTGCGCTGTTTTGGAAGAGCTCGTGCGCCGCGTACCGAATGTTTCAAAGCTGGCGCGCGAGGCCGGCATCAACCGGTCGATCCTTTATCGGACTTTCCCTGGCAAGAAAGGTCCCAGACTTTCAGTCATAATCAAAGTCTTGCGCGCTGCGGGTTTTCGGTCGATCGTGAAAGTTGAGCGGCAACCCCAAAGAGGCCAGCCGAACCGTTTTCGGCAAGGCTCAAAGACCACCGTCCATCCTGAATTTCGTTCGTATCCGAAGGCCAGCGCTGAATTCTGACGCTTGCTGTCAGCGTAGAAGTGAAAAAAGCTCGGCGGCCCGACGCGCGAAGATTGCCGCCGACTCACGTCGGGCCTCACCATTTCCTCTCTCCTGAAATGGCTGGATCCGCCCCTAGAGATGATTCGCGGCAAAATCCGGGTTCGATAACCTCAACAGGAGCAGTTGCGCGATTGTGATAAGCATCAACGACAGGCTTCTAACGCTGCGGTAGGTTGGATTG
This sequence comes from Candidatus Acidiferrales bacterium, assembly GCA_036518755.1. GTDB lineage: Bacteria > Acidobacteriota > Terriglobia > Acidiferrales > UBA7541 > Palsa-295. The sequence continues at coordinate 4,258 of DATDMO010000177.1, forward strand.
CCGACTCAGCCGATGCCTGAAAGGACGCGGCGATTCCAAGGGGGGCCTTCGGCCCCGACCAGCGCGATCAAAGTGAGCGGCACCGTTATTAAATGCTAGTGCCGCTCACCAGACGTATCCGAGTGGAGCTGACAACACCGGACACGACAACTTGGACTCTTCAAGGTCCAGTTTAGGCAGGCATCAGTAAAGGCGGATCGACACGCACTATCTAGTTCTTCGTGTTCTCCCTAGACTTGGAGCCCGTCGCGAATGGCGGGCTTTATTTTTACCGATCGATAGCATCACGAGCGCGACAATCCAGATTACTCCAGAGCCTAATATTCGAAGAGAAATGAGATGAGCGTGCCGTGTCGCTCATAGCCTTGGTCGGCCGCTTTTGAAGTTCGAAAGACCCCTGTCATTTTGTAATATTTGGGGGAAGCTACCTTCGAATCCGCTCCGATGCGTGTCGCGATAAACATCAGGTATTGATCGGCCTTCCCTCGAAGTCCTCGCAGCGTATTTTTTCGAGTTCAGGGACAACCTCCCCTAGCCAACAACCAAAAGACATGGCTCCAGCCCCGATCGCCTGGGCCAATTTACCACGTTTCAGTGCAGGCGCTAACGCTTCTATCCGGCAACGTTTCTAGGCCCATCGCGAACCCCGCGCCAGTGGCTGTTCTCATCGGCGCGTCTATGCAACCACGACTGGTACCCACAGCAACAGAACGGCTACGAAGCATGAACGGGTCGCGGGATTTACCTTCGGCGGCTTACCCGCGGGCATGCCTCTCGCGGTAGCGGGAGAGGTTTACGTCCTAGCCGGCTCGGGACTCGGACAACGATGTTTGGCTTTCGATCGCAGAAGATGAGCCTTACAGGACGGTGGGCTGTGCACAAACACCGGCCAGCTGATTTGTATTCTCTTCAGCTGCGGTGGGCTTACACTCTTTTTCTTCCCAGATGATCTCCCCGCATTCGCATCGATACAGATGCACGATCAGGCTCCGCCGAACGTCCAGGAGCGTATCTACTAGACGCACGCAGCGTTTACATTTTGGGCAATGAGGCGGTGCGGCTGTGACTGACTGCCCTTCAATGCTATCCCCCAATCCGGCCCTCCATTGTTAGCAACTGTTTCGACGAATCGATCCTAGAATGTTTTTTGCGCGACGGAAGTATGTTAAGCATCATTCTTTGGTATCTGCGGGGGCGCCGAACTCCTAGGCCGAATCACAGCGGCCCGTCCACTGCTTCAATTGCCCTGCCCTAAATCGCCAGCACTGAATACTAAAAAGACCGGATCACTGCAGTGATACGCGTCACAAAATCAAATCGAGGCGAGTCATTGACTTGGTGCTCAAAGGAGCGGGAACCCGGCCAGAACGGATTTAACCTGTTTATGGAGATGGAGAGTTGGTGGTGCTGCTTACCCGCGCCGATGAAGCGATCGCGCGGCGCAAGCGGTTAGTTTCGCTCGTCTTCAGAAGCGGCACGAAATCAGGTTCAGCCCAGACATCAGCTGTCGAACTGGGATCGGTACCGCCGTTCTCAATCTGCTCATCATCGGTGTGTTGGTTGGGGAGCTCCGGCACTGTGCGGCTTATGTTTAGCCGCTCAAAGCAAGAAAACGGCCTCGTATTTCGGTGTGGTGGCAATGGGGAGTGCCGCTTATGTGGCGAATGTCTTGTGGGTCGACCAATGCATGAACGAACCAACGCGGGCGTACTTAGTCAGGCCGAAAAGGGAATTCACATTTCCAAGAAGAATGCACTAGACGAAATCCGAATACATTTATGTGAGTACGATAAGCCTGCGCCAGGCGAAAGCCGAAAATTGGCCTGCATCTTATTAGCCATTCCCCAACTAAAATGAATGCCGCTGTCGCGGCCAGTTCGTCCTGTTCGATGCGTCGTCTTGGGAACGGCTATCCAGTCGGCGAACACCTGAGATCACCATGAATGACGTGCGCTGCCTGCTTATAAGCCGCGATCGAGTTCCGGCCGCTCTAACTCGCGCTCCGACCTTTTCTCAACGTTATCGTGCACGGTTTTACCGAACGCCGTCCCTTACCCGCCGCTATGCTAATAAAATTTGATCTGCTCCGGCATTGATAAATATCGAATTTGAACAATGTTTCGCGAGTACTCTAGCTCCGGGATCTCTAGGTTAGTTTTTGCCTAAACTCCTAGTTCATAGAGCCTTAAAGGCCTGGCCGATGTCCAAGCCAAGACTGCAAGAAGCCCCTAACGTCCTGTCCGGGTTGCCCGAGAGATTGCTTTCGGAGCTTTTCGAACATGCGGTTGCGCACAATTTACGGGATGGCGAAGTACTGTTTCGCGCCGGCGACGTTGGCAACGGCTGTTATCGAATTCAGACAGGCTTGGTAAAAGTCGTCGTTACGTCGCAACAGGGGGAGGAGCGCATTATCTCGCTGCTGGGGCCCGACGCGATCGTCGGCGAACTATCGATGATCGACGGTGGACCCCGTTCCGCGTCGGTGGTCGCTATCTCGGAATGCTCGCTATCCTTTCTCAGCCGAGCCAAGTTTCAGACGTGCATTGACGCCCATCCCGAGCTTACGAGCTACCTAATGAAGACGCTCGCGCGACGGCTCCGAGAAACCGATGACGGGTTGGCCGCCACGACATTTCTTAGCGTCAAACAACGATTGGCTCGGGCCTTGCTCGGTGTCGCTGAGTACGTTGGCGAAAAGACTGGCGACGGCCGGATTCGATTGCGGCTTAAGATCAGTCAAGGTGACCTTGCAGCGATGGCCGGCGTGGCCCGAGAGAACGTGAGCCGGACCATGAGCGAGTGGCGCAAACGGGATATCATCACGCGATCATCCCATTACTATTGCATCAATGATCCGAAAGCGCTGGCGCAGGATAAGGAGGTCGACCCCTAGTAGCCGGTCCTGACCTCGTCAGTTCATTGCTCCGCCGCACTTTGCGTCATTATCCTTGACGTCGCGGTATCTCGCGCCGGTCCACATGGTACTTGATCGCCCGCACCGGGTCGGGAAGATCCGTCGAATAATGCTTCAGCCACGCAGCTCAATTCAAGAGTGATAGCACCAACCCCGCTCCTATGCGGACACTTTCCGGACCAGCCGCCTATGGGCCTGGCCAGCAAACTATTAATGGATCAACCACCCCAAGCACGGGGGTCCCTCGGTCTACTCACCTGGCTTTTTGAAAGGCCACTGAGGAAGGTTCTCGGTCGTGATCTAGAGGATCGCCTTTGGGCGGCCTCGCTGTTTTGATTCGGTGTCTTTCCAGCTTTCGATTCCGCTGCCTCGCTTACCGATCTACGTCGCGGCCGGATCAATTGAACGTCTCTCCGACCAGGGCTCATTTCCGATCAAAATCCTTTTCGCGGTAGGCTTGCGAACGCAAAGTGACCAACGTTCGCGTCCGGTAGGCTCGGTGCCGACCTCCATCCAACGGTGCAGTGATGCAAGCAGGCCTACGACCGTGCACGTCCGCGTTGGTGTGTGAACGCCCTTTGTAGTACTAGTATTAAGTTCTGCCCAGAGCTGAGAACTGAGCAGAGAGGCACAATCGCTATGACAGACATTGCCGAATGGCTCGAGTCGATCGGCTTGTCGGAGTACGCTCAGCGCTTCGCCGAGAATGGTATCGATCGTTCCGTCCTCGGCGACCTGACAGAACAGGATCTTAAGGACCTTGGCGTCCTGCTGGGCCATCGCCGCAAATTGCTCCGCGCCATTGCGGAACTGGAGAACGCGGCCACGCCTGAATCGGCGAAAGTAGCGCCTAGCCCGAAGCCGCCGGATGAAGCCGAACGGCGCCACCTATCCGTGATGTTTTGTGACTTGGTTGGCTCGACAGCACTTACGGCGCAGCTGGATCCGGAGGACATGCGGGACCTGATTGGCGCTTATCACGGCTGCATCGCAGAAGTCATCGGCCGTCATCAGGGAAAGATTGCCCGCTTTATGGGTGACGGTGTGTTGGTCTATTTCGGATATCCGCGAGCCCATGAGGATGATGCCCAGCGGGCTGTGCGCGCAGCACTCGCCCTCATCACTGCGGTAGCGAATATCCAAAATGTCGCCGCGTCACTTCAAGTCCGCGTCGGCATCGCAACGGGCACTGTAGTCGTAACCGAGCTTCTGATTGAGAACTCTCCGGCAGAGCAAGCCGTCGTCGGTGAGACGCCGAACCTTGCCGCGCGCCTGCAGACAATGGCGGAGCCAGGGACTGTGTTGATATGCGCGCGCACCCGCCGCCTCACCGGGGGCGAGTTCGACTGTCATGACCTCGGCCCTACTGCGCTGA
>DATDMO010000178.1:0-8171 GCA_036518755.1 Candidatus Acidiferrales bacterium
CTGGATCGAAGCAGATTACCCCCGCATCGTCGAGTTCAAGGAGGAGAGGCTGTCGAACGAGAAACCGCGCTGCCAACTCGACCGCGTCAAACTTGATCTCGCCAATCTATCCGAACGCCGAAAGCTCCTCGCAAGCGTCGATGCGCGAGCAAGGAAAATGCTGGTTCTAACCGAAGGAGTCGTTCCTTATTTGAGCCTTGAGGAAGGAGCTTCTCTCGCCGACGATCTTAGGACGCTCGATCACGTCCGTTACTGGATCGTCGAGTACATTTCCCCTCAGGCTTCCAAATACCGCCATCGTGGTATGAGGCAGCTCATGAAAAATGCTCCTTTCAAATTCGCGCCGGCAGACTGGTTCGCCTTTTTTGAAATACACGGCTGGCGCGCCAGGGAGACTCGCTATCTGTGGGACGAAAGCAGACGGCTCCATCGGCCCATTCAGTTGCCTTTATTTCTAAAAGTCGTTTTCATTATCCGTGGAATTTTCGCCTCGAAGGAGCAGCGAGCCGCCTTCCGAAAGTTCCAAGGCTATGCCCTCCTTGAACCCGCGGACTCACAGGCGCCGCCCCTCACTCCGCGATGATCGGAGGCGGAGACGGTTACTGATCGGGGGACTTTTTCCATTGCCCTGCCATGTAACAACCCGCTAAACACCACGCAATGAGGTAAGCTTGGGCACCATTGGGTGAACCCATCGACGTCGGTGTCGCGACCAGCCCGAAAAACTCTGGCATAGCTATGGCCGTCAACAGTCGAAGCCAAGTGTTGTTTGCTAGCCTCATTGGGACAACGATCGAGTTCTTCGACTTCTATATTTACGCAACGGCGGCCGTGCTCGTCTTTCCCAAGCTGTTTTTTCCGACGTACGACCCCGCCTCCGCGACGCTTGCATCGCTGGCAACATTTGCGATCGCATTTTTCGCGCGACCGGTCGGCTCAGCGCTCTTCGGTCACTTCGGAGATCGCGTAGGCCGCAAGACGACTCTGGTGGCGGCCCTACTCACCATGGGAATCTCCACGGTGTCGATTGGCGCTCTGCCCACCTACCAGACGATAGGCGTCGCCGCGCCCCTGCTCCTTGCGGTCTTTCGCTTTGGCCAAGGACTGGGCCTTGGTGGTGAGTGGGGAGGCGCGGTGCTGCTGGCGGTCGAAAACGCTCCGCATGGGAAACGCGCTTGGTACGGCATGTTTCCTCAGCTCGGCGCGCCGTTGGGATTCCTCTTGTCCGGAGGCACATTTTTGGCGCTCTCCAATTCGCTGACCGACCAACGCTTCTTCAGTTTCGGCTGGCGAATTCCATTTCTGGCAAGCGCGGCGCTTGTCCTTATCGGCCTCTACGTGCGGCTCACGATCAGCGAGACGCCTGTATTCCGTGATGCCCTCAGCCGGCGAGAACGAGTCAAAGTCCCCATGTTGACTGTCTTTCGCAGGCACCCGGGAAAACTGCTGGTGGGTACGCTCGTATCTCTCGCAACATTCGTCGTCTTTTATCTGATGACTGTTTTCGCTCTGTCCTGGGGCACCACAGCACTCGGTTATACTCGCGGGAAGTTCTTGGTGATCCAGTTGTTCGGCATGGTGTTCTTCGCTCTTGCCATACCGATCAGCGCAGTTTTGGCCGAACGCGGGCGCCGCCGCACGCTCCTCGGGGTCACTTTGGCGATTGGCGCGTTCGGCCTGATCATGGCGCCCCTATTCCTCGCTGGAACGACGGGCGCCGTCATGACCATGGTGATTGGTTTGTCTTTAATGGGCCTCACTTACGGCCCCCTCGGCACGGTGCTCTCAGAGCTCTTCCCCACGTCTGTCCGCTATACCGGTAGCTCGCTAACGTACAACTTCGCCGGCATTTTCGGCGCCTCGCTCGCGCCCTACATTGCCACATGGCTCGCCAAGCAGTACGGGTTGCAGTACGTCGGTTACTACGTCTGCCTAGCCGCCGCCCTGAGTTTCATCGGGCTGCTCGCAACTCGCGAAACCAAAGACGACACCCTCTGACAAGCCAGCCCGCGTTGCCCGATTGCCTGCGCGGCAGCGCTGGAGTAAACTCCAATCCCCATGCCCGAGGCTTCCATCGTAGGCCGCAACATCTCGCACTACAGCGTCGTGGAAAAGCTGGGCGGCGGCGGAATGGGCGTGGTCTACAAAGCCAGGGACACGCGCCTCGGCCGAAGCGTTGCGCTGAAATTCCTCCCCGACGACATTTCTCACGACGCTCAATCCATCGAACGATTTCGCCGCGAAGCCCGCGCCGCGTCCTCGCTCAACCATCCGAACATCTGCACCCTGTACGACGTTGGAGAGTTCGAAGGCCGGCCCTTTATCGCCATGGAGCTTCTCGAGGGCCAGACGCTCAAGCACCGGATCGGCGCCAAACCCATCGAGATATCGGAACTCTTGGAGATCGGCATTCAGATCGCCGCAGGGCTCGACGGTGCGCACTCCAAGGGAATCGTGCACCGCGACATCAAGCCCGCGAACATCTTTCTTGTGGAACGCGGGCAGGTGAAAATTCTGGATTTCGGTCTCGCGAAGCTGAACCTCGCGGTAAAGCATGCCGCCGAATCTGTGGGCGCATTCTCGCAAGCGCGAACGCATGTGCTGCGTGATGAGCAGCTCACGAGCCCTGGCAGCTCGATGGGCACGGTCGCGTACATGTCGCCGGAACAGGCGCGCGGCGAAGAGCTGGACGCGCGCTCCGATTTGTTTTCGCTCGGCGTGGTGCTCTACGAGATGGCGACCGGGCAGGTTCCGTTCTCCGGCGCGACCTCCGCTGTGATTTTCGACGGAATTTTGCATTCCGTCCCTCCGCCTTTGAAAGAGCTAAATCCGCGCTTGCCCCTCGCGCTCGAAAACATCCTCGGCAAAGCCCTCGAGAAAGACCCGGACCTCCGATGCCAAACCGCCGCAGAACTCCGCGCCGACCTGAAGCGTCTCAGTCGCGACATCGAATCGAGCCGCCGGCCCGTTGCGGAGAAGAGTGTTCCGGGCTCCGGGCCGCACGTTGCTGCGGTCAAGCAAAAGTCAGTCGCGGTTCTCTACTTCGAAAATCAGAGCGGCGCGAAAGAGGACGAATACTTTCGCGACGGGATCACCGAGGACATCGTCACCGAGCTTTCGAAAATCGCGCAGCTTGAAATCTTCCCTCGCTCGGAGATGCTCGCATTCCGCGACAAGCCGGTCACTGCGCAGCAGGTGGGCCAGCAGCTTGGCGCCGCTTACGTCCTTGAAGGGTCGATCCGCCGCGCCGGCAACCGCGTGCGCATTACCGCACAGCTAGTAGAAGCCTCCACAAGGCATTCGGTCTGGGCCGAGCGCTACGACCGCCAACTGGAAGACGTATTCGCCATCCAGGAGGAAATCGCCCGGAGCATCGCCCAGGCCCTGCGCATCACTCTTACGCCGCAGGAAGAAAAAACCATGGCGCGCAAGCCCACGGAAAATCCTCTGGCGTACGATTTCTATCTGCGCGGAAGAAGCTACACGCGCCGTGAGAATGTGGACTACGGCCTGCAGATGTTCGAGCAAGCGATCCAGTTGGATCCGAATTTCGCCCTGGCGCACAGCGGGATTGCGAACCTCTGCGCCCTCATCTACGAGATCCGCGAACAGAACCCCAAGTGGATCGAACGAGGGCTCGCCGCCTGCGCCCGGGCCACTGCTCTTGCGCCCGATCTGCCGGAGCTTCTAGTCGCGCACGCTCATCTCTGTTACGTGCAGAAAAAATACGAGGAGGCCATTTTACTTGCCTGGCGCGCAATCGAGCGCAAGTCCGACTGCGAAGGCTCGTGGAACATTCTCGGCCGTGCGTATTTCGCTTCAGGCCGTTACGAAGAGGCCGTGGCGTTGGTGGAGCGGGCTCTTGAAGCCTGTGGCGACGATTACAACACTTACGTCCCCTACACTAATGCGATGGAACGGCTGGGGAGGAAAAAGGAAGCCGAACATCTCCGTGAGCGAGTGTGCAAGGTTTTGCGCCAGCAGTTGGAGCTGGTTCCGGAGGATGTCCGCGCCCGCATACTGCTGGCGTCAAGCTTGGCCTATTTCGATCAAGAGGCGGAAGAGTGTATCCGGCACTTGCAGACCGCCGTGGCCCTCCGCCCCGGAGATGCCAACATTCTCTATAATGCCGCGTGCGCCTATGGCCTCCTTGGAAAGAAGGCGGAGGCGCTCGAAACGATCAAGAAGGCCTTTGCTGTCGGATATGGCAATCCGAATTGGGCGGCCAACGACTCTGATCTCGATTGCTTGCACGATAACCCGGAATTTCGCAAGCTGGTCGGCCTCCCGGAAAACCCCGCCGCGTAGCCAATATCCCCTCTGTTTGGCCGCCATGCCTCAAGAGGAACGCGCAAACCATCGTCAGAATCGTTGATTTGCTCGGTCGGTGCCCCTATAATTGAAGTTTGCCAACTAAGTTTGGAGGCAGCATGTACGCTGTGATTCGCAGTGGAGGAAAGCAGTATCGCGTCGAGCCGGGCGAGACCATTCAGGTCGAGCGGCTTGAGGGCAAGGTCGGTGGAAAAGTCACTTTTGACGAAGTTCTCGCCGTTCGTACCGATGAGAAGAAGATCTTGGGCGGCGCAGACGCCGCCAAAGTGAAAGTCGCCGGAAAAATCGTGAAACATGTTCGCGGTCCCAAGCTGAAGGTGCTCAAGTTCAAAACCGGCGGCCAGTATAAGATTCAGCGCGGCCACAGGCAGGGTTACACGGCCGTGGAAGTCGGAAACTTTCAGCTACCATAACGCAATTTTTTCGAGGATCTTATGGCACACAAAAAGGGCGGCGGGTCATCGACAAACGGGCGCGACTCCCAGGGACAGCGTCTCGGGGTCAAGCGTTTCGGCGGCCAAGCCGTCACCAGCGGCAGCATCTTGATCCGCCAGCGCGGCACCCATTACAAGCCCGGGAAAAATGTCGGCCGCGCCAAGGATGACTCACTCTTCGCGCGCATGGATGGCGTCGTTCTCTTCGAAGACAAAGGCGGCAAGGGGCGTTTCATCAGCGTTTTGTCACCTGCTGAACACGCCTCCCGCTACGAGAAAGCATCCTCCGCGCCAACTGCCGGTTGAATCCCCTCCACTCCAGCCCGCACAGTGGTCTGATCCAATGACCGAACGAAACACCACCGAGGGGGCTCTTACTTTTCAGGTCTTCACGGGACAGGACTTCGCGCTTGCAAACAATGCCGTCCTGATTGCCGGCAAGCAAGATGCGATACTCATCGACACGTGCCTCGTTCTTAGCGATGCGGCGCGCCTCGTGGCAATGATCCAGACCAGTGCGAAAACTCTGAAGGCTGTCTACATCACCCACGCTCATCCCGATCACTATTTCGGAAATGGTGTTGTCCAAGAGGCTTTTCCCTCAGCCACGATTTACGCGCGCCAGGGCGTGATCGATTCTATGCAGGAGTATCGAGCGAAGATTCTTCATTGGCGTGAGATGTTCGGTGACGAAATGCCTCGGTCGCTGCCCATGCCTCAGCCGCTGGTCGGCAGTCGCACTCTTCTCGAAGGAAAAGAGATTCATTTTGTGGATCTGCCCGTTTGCGAGACGGTCCATGCCACTGCTTTCTATGTCCCTTCAGAGCGCGCCGTTGTGGTGGGCGATCTGGTTTTTTCCGGAATACACCACTACGTCGCCGATACTAACAATCCCGATTCCTGGATTGAAGCGCTCCACGTGGTGCGCAATCTCGGACCAATCGAGCGAATATTCCCGGGGCATGGGCCGGCCGGAGGAGCCGAACTCCTGGATGCCAGCGAGACCTGGCTGAAAGATTACCGGGACGTAGCCCGGCACGGCATTCGATTCGTCGACGTCGCCAAGGAAATGATACGGCGCTACCCGAAGCACGGCTTGCCGCTTTTGCTCTGGCTGACAAGAGGTCCCGGCTTCGGTTTGGCCGGTGCCAAAGAGATCGGCGTCCCTCCGGAACTGCTCGGTGGTTCGTAATCGTTTTCTCTTGAGAGCCCAATGCGGCGAGCAGTTTTAGAGGCCCCTGATTCCCAGTCCGCGCTTCCTTCGTGTAGACTTTTAGAAAGAGTGTCCCGTGTTTGTTGACGAAGCCAAAATCCTCGTGAAAGGCGGCGACGGCGGCAATGGCTGCCTCGCGTTTCGCAGGGAAAAGTACGTTCCACGCGGCGGCCCGTCGGGTGGCGATGGCGGCAACGGCGGCAATGTGTATCTGGAAGCAAATCCCAACGACAATACCCTGCTGCGTTATCGCTACAACCGCGAATTCCACGCCGAGCGCGGCCGCCACGGCGAAGGCTCAGACTGCCACGGCCGCTCGGGTGCGGACACCATCCTGAAAGTTCCCGTTGGGACGGTGATCTTCGACGACGATTCGGGCGAACAGCTTTTCGATCTCGCCGAGGCCGGTCAGCGGTTTCTGGTGGCCCGCGGCGGCCATGGGGGACGCGGCAACGGTAATCCGGCGTTCGTCCGGCCGTGGCATCAGGCTCCCCGTGAACACGAAGATGGCAGGCCCGGCCAAGAACGTCATTTGCGCCTTGAATTGAAGTTGCTGGCGGACGTAGGGCTTGTCGGGTTCCCAAACGCGGGGAAGTCTACACTCATCTCTCGCATCTCAGCCGCAAAGCCGAAGATCGCGGCCTATCCTTTCACTACGCTCGAACCGCATTTGGGCGTGGTTTCCGCGGATCCCGATGCTGCTCCGGGAAATGGCCGCACCTTCGTCGTCGCGGATCTGCCGGGTCTGATCGAGGGCGCGCATGAAGGAGTCGGGCTCGGGGTTCGCTTTCTGAAACACGTGGAGCGTACGCGCCTGATCCTTCACCTCGTGGATACGAGCGACGCGAATGAGCGCGACCCTCTGCGCGATTTCGAAATCATTATGCGCGAACTCCGCGAATTCAATCCCGCGCTCGCCGAGGAACCGGTGATTGTGGTGGCCACGAAACTGGACGCCACCGTCGACCGCACCCACCTTGAAGAATTGTGCGATTTTTGCTCGAAACGAGGACTCGAATTTCATGCCATTTCGTCCGCCAGCGGGGAAGGCATCGTCGAACTTGTCCGCGCCATTGCGGATGCTCTGGACCGCCTCCCCAAAACCGCTCGGGCGCTTCCAGACGCGCCCGACTGCCGTGACCACGAAGCCGAAATCCGAAATCATGCGGCGCACGGAGACAAGCGTTGACGTCGCACATCGCGCAGAAGCTGGTTGGCGCAGGGCATCGCCGCTCGGTGGCGCTTTTCGGCGGCACATTCGATCCGGTCCATGCTGGGCACATTGCCGTGGCGCAAGCGGCACAGCGCCGTTTTCACCTCGACGCCATCTACTTCATTCCTTCTTCCCGCCCTCCTCACAAAACGCAACGTGAATTGCTTCCATTCGTTCATCGCTATGCGATGGTGGCCCTCGCTTGCGCGGAACATCCTCACTTCGTTCCGTCCCTGGCCGAAGCGCCGCCGGCCGGCGCTCCGCACGTCTTTTATACAATTGATACCGTGCGCCGATTCCACCGTGAACATCCCGAAGACCATCTTTATTTCATTGTCGGCGCGGACCAGTTCCTGGAACTTCCCACCTGGAAAAGCTACGAATCGTTGCTCGATGGCTGCGATTTCATCATTGCCAGTCGCCCCGGCTTCCGTCTCGACGCTCTGCGTCTTGTGATTCCTCCGGAGAAGCTGGCTCGAACGGCCGCGCCGGATGGTCACAAGATCGTGCTGCGCAAATCCACGGTGCACATGCTTGCAACCGTAGCCAGCCACGTTTCGTCCACTGAAATACGCGAGTTGCTGGGACGCAAGCACTCCATCCACGGGCTTGTGCCCGCCCGCGTCGAGGAATACATTTTGAAGCAGGCCCTGTACCGGTGAAGCTCGATACCTTCCGTCCCGAAATTCGCGCGGCCGTTGAAGCGGCTCAGGAGAAACAGGCCGTGGACCTGACCGTTTTGAAGCTCCCCAGCGCATTCGCTGACTATTTTCTTTTGGCCTCGGGACAGAGCGCCCCTCAAATCCTGGCGATTGCCGGAGCCATCGAGGAACGGCTGGACCGTCAGGGGACCCACTTGATTCATCGCGAGGGTAAAGCGGGCGCGGAGTGGTTGCTGCTCGATTACGGCTTTTTCGTGGTGCACGTCTTCAGCCAGCCTGCCCGCCAGTACTACGATCTCGAGCGGTTGTGGCGCAAC
>DATDMO010000179.1:0-2943 GCA_036518755.1 Candidatus Acidiferrales bacterium
GGCATTGGAGATGTAGAACTCTTCATTCTGGCGATCTTCAGCAATGGTGCGGCTGAATTCTTCCACTTCGCGCGTGGTGATGCCAAGCCGGTTACGAAGTTCCCTGAGCTGCTCCCCTGGGCGCATAAGTATCAGTGAATCAACGCATCACAATGAAAAATGTCGGCTGGATCGTTGCGACATCATGAACAATAAAGCTTTCCCGTCCGCGAATCAACTGGATTGAGCACGCAGCCCCCTGCTGGCCGAGGCCGCTGAATCTTCGCGCGCCCGCACGGGCTAAGCCTGCCAAACGGCACTCTGCGACACCACGATTCAGCTGCTACCCCACGGCGATGTAGTTTTAGTACTCATATGCTCACAATTAAAAGCAACTCTCATATCTTCACTGCAATACCTGAGCTACAGAACACAATCAGCGGTTTTTTTCAGCATGCCAAAAAAGGGGCCCAAAAAGCCCAATTTCGAGGTTCCAAGCACCAGCTAAGCCCACTCTGGCGGCGGTGCTAGCGCCACGGTGGAAGGATGTTTGCGCTTTGGTGTCCTCTCAGATCATTGATTCGCGGCCGATCCGCATTTGTGTCAATCTAACCGAAAGGCAGCGTGGGGAGGTGCTGCGATGAGCACCGATTCACCGGGAGCGCCAATTAAGGCTGACCGGGCGCAGACTGAACGCCGCTCGGTTCCGCGTTTTTCACTCATTGCCACCGCGGAAGTTATCGAGCCGATCAGCGACGTGCGGATTTCTGGGCGCATCTCGGAAATCAGCCGCAAGGGCTGTTACGTGGACGTTCTCAACACGCTTCCCCGCGGTACTTCCATACAGGTTCGCATCTCGCGAGATCAAGGCACTTTCACGGCCACCGGAAAAATCATTTACGTGCAAGAAGGAATGGGGATGGGCGTCCTTTTTCTGGACGTTGCAAACGATCAAGAGAAGGTCCTCGATTCCTGGCTCGCCGAGCTGAACGCCTAGATTCTCATCGTTGGGCCAATCCTTTAGATCATGCCGAGGCGCCTTTCAGGCATGCTCTCCTGAGCATGTGGCACGGCTTCAGGACTGCCTCTCCCTGCTCCTACGAAGCTATCCAATCCGCTGGAGGTTGGCCGACCGGCCAGAATTCCGGTGACGGCCGGTCGAATTCGATTCCGACTTGTGTCAAACCTGCGTGAGGCATTCCCACATAAGCAATCCGTCCTCGGATTTCGATATTATCTGTGAGCTTTCGAAGCACGGCTCTTTGTCCCACGGACGCTTTAGCGGCAAGCATTAGCAGCGCACCATGAGCACTCACAGTTACGGTGAACGTTTCTTCGCGAAAGGCCTGCTCGTCGGGAGATTCGCCCCGGATCGAAACCGGAACGTCTAGTAGCACACGCGCGCTTCTTCGTTGCACCGCCTCTGTCATGGATGGAGTCACCCGCATCCATGTTGCCTTACATTATCTTTGCCGGTCAGAGCAATGGTGCCGCCGATGCCGCCAAAGTAACGGCCCTTGCAAGGTGTTCGCTGAGTATCCGAAGCGTCTGCTTTTGTGCTAGGCTTTACATTGGTCAAGAAAGCTGACAAGACAGCTACACATGAAGAGCAATCGCAAGTCGTCGCCGCGCATGGAGGGTCGGGCCGATACTGCGGCGGAGCGCCGGAGGCGAATCATCGCCTGGATGCGGGCGCATGGCGCGCCGGTCCGAGGTGGCGAACTCGCCGAGCACCTTCGCGTGAGCCGTCAGTGCCTGGTGCAAGATGTTGCGATCCTGCGGGCGGGCGGTGAGGAAATCCTGGCCACGCCGCAGGGTTACCGCCTCCCGAAAGACTCGATGCGCTCGCACCAAGCCTTGCTCGCCTGCAAGCACCCTCCCGAGCGAACTGAACAAGAGTTGCAGATCCTGGTCGACAATGGAGTTAAGGTGCTCGACGTCATCGTCGAGCATCCGCTTTACGGTGAATTGCGCGGCGCTCTTATGATCGAATCGCGCGCGGACGTGCAGGAATTCCTGGACCGCATACGCTCCTCGCACGCGTCGCTTCTTTCTTCACTTACTCGCGGCGTGCACCTGCACACTGTTGAGGCGTCGCGGCCCGAGATGATTGCACGCGCCAAGACGGCGTTGCGAAGGCACGGCTTTCTGTTGAAGTAGCGCTTGGGAAATTCGGATGAGTGACGCTCGACAACAACGGATCGAAAATGCGCTTTGTCGCGGCGCCAGTCTCGCAATCGAGAATCCACGGTACTGCCAGGCTGTCCGCACACTTGCGGATTTCTTGTTTCAGTCCGATCTTGGCACGCGGGATCTGACGGCGGAAGCTGTAGGGAAAAGGAGCCGCGGCGCAACTGCGACTGTGTTGGCACGTGGAGGCGGAATAGCCGCCGGCCTGGGAGAATTCGCGCTTCTGCTGCGCTCTCATGGCCTTCGCGCAGAGCTCCAGAAAGAAGATGGCGACGTGATCCGGCCGAACGAAGCATTGCTTCGCGCCGAGGGAGACGAATTGGAACTCCTTTCGCTCGAGCGGGTCGGCCTCAATCTCGTTCAACGAATGAGCGGAATCGCTACTGCAGCACGCTGCCTGCAACAGCGCGTGAAGCGGTGCGGCTTCCCCGCGCTAGTGGTCGGCACCCGGAAGACTCAGTGGGGCCTGCTCGATAAGCGCGCCCTGCATCTGGGCAACGGCGGCACTCACCGCCTCGGCCTGGATGACGCCATCTTGATCAAGAACAATCATCTGGCGCTTTTGGCGTCCACAGAAGCAGAGACCGTGCCTCTCGCAATTGAAAAGGCGTGGAAGTTTCGCGACGAATCAGCCTTTATCGAAGTCGAAGTACGGAGCAAGGATGGCGCGCGCGCCGCAGCACAAACATTTCGCCGCTTGCGTGCCGCTGCCGCGCAGGATTATCCATGCCTGCTGATGCTGGACAACATGGCTCCGGACGCGATCGCCGCGAT
>DATDMO010000180.1:0-4682 GCA_036518755.1 Candidatus Acidiferrales bacterium
ATTGCGCTATGCAAAAGAGCGAGCACGTGATGCCGCAACTTACGGGCCTTGTCCTCGTCTATTGCGCCCTCGATGGAAAATGTTTCCATGAGGCGGATGGTGCCAAGCGGCAGCGCCACTCGTTTCCGCACCACGCCGCGCTCCAGGAAACTGAATTCGAGGCTGCCGCCGCCCAAATCGAAGATCAGACGGGGTTGAGTGGTTTCGCCCAGTGCCCAGCTCACTGCGGCGCAAACCAAACGCGCTTCTTCTGCGCTGCTGATTACCTGGAGCTCGATACCCGATTTGCGGCGAATTCGGTCGATCAAGCGGTGGCAGTTGCGTACTTCGCGCGCGGCGGCCGTTGCCACCGCGCGGTATGCGGTCACGTGATAGCTGTCCATGCGATCGCGAAAGTGGCGGAAGGCCCGCGCAGCCCGCGCGATCGTATCCTCGTCCAGCAAGCGGCGGGTGAACGCGTTGTGACCCAGGCGCACGGTGGCGCGCTCTCCCTCCAGAATCTCTATGTGCTGGGGAGAGGTGGCGCGTGCAATGGCCAGCCGAATGGCGTTCGAACCGGCGTCGATTGAGGCGAGTTGTACCGGTGCTGCCACTCTTCAGCGCCAGAGATGCGCAAGGGCGTGCGAAGGCTTGTAGTGCGTGCCGCGTATGCCGAGATGCGAAGCGATTCGCTTGCGCAACAGCTGATTCACCCGCGCCACGGTGCCCTCGCCATCCAATTCGATAAATTCGTGCCTCTTCGAAAGATATTCGAACTCGCGCTTGATCATGGATTGATAGCGGATGAAGGATTTGAACAAATCATTGGACAGCGACATATCGCGGCCCGATTCCCAATAGCTGATCGTCTGCGACTTCTTGAATTCCCGGTCAAAGGCAACCTCCGGCTTCACATTGAGCCAGAAAGTAAGATCGGGCCGCAGTGCGATTTCGTACACTCCATGCAAGTAGTCGCGGCCAATGCCGCGTACCGCCGCGCGCGCGATCAGCGTGAAAATATACCGGTCCGCCAGCACGATCAAGCCCGACCGCAGCGCCGGAAGGATGCGCCGCTCCAGCTGATCAAAAAAATCCGTACCGTACATCAGCGCCAGAGTCGTGCGCGTCACGGCGTTTTCGGCCAGCAAAGCGTCGATGTCTTCTCCCACCAGAAAGGACCGGCGCAGGCCCATCGTTTGCACCGCGAAGCCCTCGCCCTCAAGCCATTCCGTGAGCAGCGAAATCTGCGTGGAGCGCCCGGAGCCGTCGGTTCCCTCCACCACAATCAGGCTTCCGCTCAGCTCTTCCGGCCGGACTCCGGGCAACGGATCGCCATAAAAACGGATCGGCGGGGCGTGGTTATTTCCGCCCTTTTTTCGGGCTTTGACGGGATTCCCGTTGGACGGACCCACTTGCGAACCTGCAGGGCGTAAGCGCCTCATTTTTTCTTGGGAGCGAAATGCGCGAGATCGATTTTGTCGCCGAGGAGCTGGCGCATCAGCTTCTGCAGCTTGTTCACTCGGACAGTGCCATCCATAAGGACGAAGCGGTCCGTTTCAATCATTTGGTCGTAGTTACTCAAAATCTTCTCTTGGAAAATCCGGAAACTCTCCGCGCGGTCCAGCGAAAACCCAAGGTCCATCCCTGCCTCGTAGTATTTCAGCTTGGGCCTTCCCGCCACGATTCGGTTCACCGCCACGTCGAGTGGCGCTCGAAAGTAGAACGTGATATCCGGAATGGGCGCGAAGCTGTACAGATTCCGTAGCCAGTGCGGCGAACAGCCGCGTGCTGCGTCGCGCGCAAACGCCGTGTAAATGTACCGGTCGGCAAGGACAAGATAACCGCCATGCAGCAAAGGAAGGATTTGCCTTTCGCAGCGATCGGCAAAATCGGCCGCATGTAACATCGAAAACGTGGTGGGCGTCAGCAGCCGCCGTTGTTTGCCGCGCCGCGTGGCCGATTTCACCAGCGGGGAAGAATTCCATTCTGTGAAATGAATCCGGTAGCCGCCGATCTCCAGCCAGCGCTTCAGCAGGTAAAGCTGGGTGCTCTTTCCGGACCCGTCGATTCCCTCCACGACCACCAGCGCGCCGGGATATGGACGCTTCGCCGCCGATAACTTTTCCGGTGCCGGCTGCGGAGCGGCAGGCCGTTCCGCAATTTCAGGGGTGATTGTCGCCATCTAAGACACACCTAGACGCAATAACTATGATACGTCTGATCCTTTAACAGCAGATGAAAAAAGGGTGATTTCCCCATGATTTCTGTCGCGCTCTAAATACTCATACCTCAATTGGAAGGGCGCGCTCCCCGCTTCTTCTCCACTATCGCCGCTCCACGTTGGGCCGCTTCGTTTACCAGGAAGCCCATTTTGGGGTGCTCCGGCTCAAAGTCGACGGAAAGGCCGTGTTCGCGCAACTCTTCCGAGGTGATCGGACCAATGGAGCCGACTACAACCCGCTCGAACCCTCGGCGAAGCCGCGATTCGAGATTCATTTCCTCGGCCACACGCAGGAGATGCGCCACCTGAACCGACGTGGTGAATAGCGCCACGTCGATCTCGCCGCTCGCAATTGCGTGTACGGCATTGCGTAGGGGGCCAGTGTCCTCCGGCAACGCCCATTGATAGACCGGAACGCGCGTGACCGCTGCGCCGCGCTCTTGCAGCCCGGCAATCAGTTCCGCGTTCGACGAGCCATATTCCTGCACGGCCACGCGCCGCCCCCTAACCGGCAGAGCATCGCGCTTTTCGTCCAACGCCCGCAATAGATCGCGCCACGTGTTCGGCTCCGGCACGGCAAGCGTCACCGGCACACCCAACTCCTTGAGCGCCGCCACTGGTTTTGGGCCTCGCGCCACAATTGCCGCGCGCCGAAGCCCCGCCACAAATTGTTCTCGCAAACGAATCGACTCGGCTACTTTCACCAGAAAGCGCGCGCCCACGCCGGTGAGAAAGATCACCACGTCGAAGCCTTCGCTGGATAACATGCGAGCGAACTCCAGCGCTTCGGTGTTCGACTCAAGGGGAACCTCGCGCATCGCCGGCGCAACGATCGCGCGGCCGCCGTAATTCTCGATCAGCTTTGCCATCTCTGCCGCGCGACGGCTCTCCAGCGCGAGCACGCGCAGCCCCGTCAATCCGCCCGATTTGGCTGGCGCTCCCATGTGTTCATCAATGCCGGAAATGGCGCACGCCGGTAAGCAACATGGCCATGTTCAGCTTATTAGCGGCATCAATTACGTCCTGGTCCCGCACCGATCCCCCCGGCTGGATCACCGCTGTAGCCCCGGCCTTCCCCGCTTCCTCGACGCTATCGGGAAACGGGAAAAACGCGTCGGATGCAAACACACTGCCCGCGAGGGAAAGTCCCGCAGTCGCCGCCTTCATCACCGCAATTTTCACCGAGTCCACGCGGCTCATCTGTCCGGCGCCCACTCCCAACGTGCGACCATCGCCCGCGAATACGATGGCGTTTGATTTCACGTGCTTCGCAATCTTCCATGCGAAAAGAAGTGCGCGGCGTTCCGTCTCAGTGGGGCTGCGCTTGGTCGCAACTTTCAAGTCTGCTTCGGCTAGCTCGATGCTGTCCGGCTCCTGCACCAGGACGCCGCCGGAGACTCGTTTCAGCTCAGGCCCGCTAGGCGCCGCCCCCGATGCCATTTCCAGCAGTCGCAGATTTTTCTTGGATGCGAACTTCTCCCGCGCCGCGGGTTCGTATCCCGGTGCCAAAATGCACTCCACAAACAATTTTGCTATTTCTTCAGCCGCCGCCCCGTCCACTGTTTTGTTGAATGCCAGCACCCCGCCAAAGGCCGAAACGGGATCGCACGCGAGCGCTTTCAGATACGCATCGAGCACCGATTCTTGCTCCGCTGCGCCGCACGGATTGTTGTGCTTGATGATAGCGACGGCCGGCCGGCGAAATTCCAAAACCAGATTCCACGCTGCATCGAGGTCCACCAAATTGTTGTACGAAAGTTCCTTGCCCTGAAGCTGTCGCGCCGCGGCTAGGCCGCTGATCGGCTGGCCACCGGCCACATATAACGCCGCCGCCTGGTGAGGATTTTCTCCGTAACGCATGGCCTGCCGGCGTTCGAGCGCCACGTGAATCCGCTCCGGCAATTTTTTCGCGGGATGTATCGACACAGTGCCGTTCGCGGCCAGGCGTTCCATTTCCGTCGAAATTTCTCCGTCGTAGCGGGCCGTGCGCGCAAACGCTTTCCGCGCTAATGCGAGCCGCTTGGCCAGGCTAAGCTCGCGTTTTTCACGCAACTCCGTTGCGATCGCCTGGTAGTCTTCGGGGTCGGTGATCACTCCCACGCTCTGGAAATTCTTAGCCGCCGAGCGAATCATTGCCGGTCCGCCGATATCGATATTTTCGATCAGCTCCTCTGGCGTGACGCCGGCCTTCGCCGCCGTCGCCGAAAACGGGTACAGATTCACCACCACCAGGTCGATCGCAACGATGGAATGATCCGCGGCTTGCTTGCGATCTTCCGCTTTCGCTCGTTGAAACAGAATACCGCCGTGCACTTTCGGATGCAGCGTTTTCACCCGTCCGCCGAGCATTTCCGGCCACCCGGTCAGCTCGGCAACATCGCGCACCGCAATCCCTGCCTCTCGCAGCAGTTTCGCCGTCCCGCCTGTCGAGACCACCTCGATTCCAAGCGCCGCAAGCTCGCGCGCGAAATCCACAATCCCG
>DATDMO010000181.1:0-7862 GCA_036518755.1 Candidatus Acidiferrales bacterium
GCTACCCGATCTACAGCCGGAGCTACTCGATGCGCACGGGCAAAGACCGCGTGCAACTGGATGCAACGGAAATTGCCGTCAGCATCGGCGACGCGCGCGTGTCGCCGGGCGACATCATGCGCGGCGATGCGGACGGCGTAATCGTGATTCCGCGGCAACACGAAGAGGAAGTGCTGTCTGTCGCCGAAGGAATTGCGGCCGCCGAGGATGCAATCCGCAATGCTGTGCGAGGCGGCAAGCGGCTCGACCAAGCCCGCAAAGAATTTGGCTACCACCGTCTGCAATCGAAACGAACCTAACAGAACTATTCCCTCGGTGGGGCGACGTCACCTCCGCTAAGCCAAGGACGAGAATTCACCTGCCACTGCCGAGGGCTGTCAAATAGCAGGTGAAAAATGGTTTATCCGTGTATGGCTTAGTTTGTCTCAGTCCTTCGATGGAAAAGGCTTCCACCCCTCGGGCGCTTGAATACAGGACCCCACTTCGTATTTTGACGATGTCGGAGTGCGAATATCCTGGCGGGAGTTCGAAGAATTCGAAGTTGAACGATGTACCGTAGGAATGCCTCGTTCCATCTTTCATCTCGACCACGAAGGCGGTCCACCCCATCGTTGTCTCACCATGGATTGACCTCATAAGTTCGGCGGGCCAAGCGAATGGCGAGAGCTCCACGTCCCGCAGGTGATACTCCGAGAGCTTAGAACCAGACGATACGAAGGATTCGACGACGGATTTGTATTGCGAAGGTTTACTGCTGAGTTCGTCGAATCTCCGGAGTGCAAGTTCCACTTGCTGCTGTTTGCTTTGAATCACCACGCACGGTAGATAGGTTCCGTCTTTCAGGTGAGCAGCAACTCGATATCTATTTCCGTATATTTTGTCTGTTAATGGCTCAACGTTGTTCACCAGAAATGTTCTTATCTCGTCTAGAGTCATATTTCGCTCGTAAACAAACCAGATATTATATCTTTCCAGGAAAGATAGATCATATGGCCAAATTCGGGACCGGCTGGGGAGCGGTTATTCGGGGCGGAGGTGGGGCTGGTGCGCGGTGCAGAGGATGCCAGCGGCAATGATGGATGTGGCGGCGCCAAATAGCAGCGCGATCCTGATGCTGTGCAGATTTACGCCGCCGTGCGCGGCAAGATTGAAAATCACCGCGACGACGGATATTCCAATCGATTGACCGAGCAGCCGGGACATGGTGCTGATACCGCCCGCGCCGCCACTGCGCTCCCTGGGTGCGGCTGCGACCATGGCGCGATTATTGGGCGCGCCAAAAAATCCGAAGCCGAAGCCGCCGAAAAAGGCACGCCACACAATTTGAAAAATCGTGGGATGCGGGGGAAGCGTGGCGATCAGCACCATTCCACCACTCATTGCCGCGATGCCGATAGGACCCAATATCCGCAGAGGGTAGCGATCCGCCAAATACCCTGAGATGTGCGACGCGATACCGCCAGCGAGCGGCCAGGGAGTCAACAAAATGCCGGCCATTACCTGTGAGAATCCCAAGGCGTCAACGAAGTAAAAGGGCAGAACCACGAACGCAAGACCCTGGCCCATAAAGGCGAACAGGGAGGCGGAGACCGAAAGTGCAAAAATTCGGCGCTTGAAAAGGTCGATCGCAAGCATGGGAACTCGAAGCAGAAGTTGTCTCCGAACAACGAGCACCCAAAAGAAGAGCGAGCCGATCAGCTCGGCTGCGAGAATGCGAACGTGCTGGAGGTCGCCGATGTCGTCGATGCCCAGCACCAGGAGGGAAACGGCGCCGGCGTTCAGGACGGCGCTCCAAACGTCAAAGCGGTGCCGCGTGCCTTCCGCGGGGGCGAGGAAGCGTTCCGAGAGACTAAGCGACAAAAGTCCGAAGGGAATGTTTATCGCGAAGAGCCAATGCCAGGAAGCGATCGACAAAATTCCCGAGGCGACGCTGGGGCCCGCTGCAGCGGACGTGAATACCACCATTCCGCCGAGTCCTATTCCGCGGCCGAGAAGATCGCGCGGGTAGGTGTATCGCATCGCAGCCGCGGACGTACTCCAGATGCATGCCGCTCCGATGCCCTGAAACGTGCGGGCGAGAATCAGCGTGTTCAGAGAATGCGGCAAAGAGCAACCGAACGAAGCGAGAGTGAACAGCGCCAGGCCGATTTGGTAAACACGCTTGTAGCCAATGATGTCGACAACTGAAGAGAGCGGGACGACGCATATCACTACGGCCAACAGAAACGCGTTTACGACCCAGATCGAAACAGCCGGGCGCGCGTGGAGCTGCGTGGCAATATCCGGCAGAGCCGTATTGGCGATGTTGCCGTCGAGGACGGACATCGCCAAGCCGATGCAATACGTGAACATCGCCAAGCCACGGCGGCCTGGCGGCAGACCGTCGGAAGCAGCGACTGCGCTGGGAAATTCGATGCTCAGTTCTGACACTGGCGAGGTCCTAATCTAATACACGCGCACAAAAAGCATTTCTCCATTTCAAAAGATCGGTGAAAGAAAGGACCGAAGAAGGCGCTCAAGTTCTTCGTTCGCGAATCATGCGGATCGCGTCTGGGAGCATCGAATCCACTGAACCGTTGGACCCCTGCCGGGCACCCGCTTGAATTTCTTCAGGTTCGGCATCACCTTCACCCGGCGCGAGGAAAAGGTTGGTTTCGATGCCGTGCTGCTTGGTGTAGAGGTCGTAGTAGCGGCCTCCGGCGGCGTAGAGCTCGGAATGCGTGCCGCGTTCGATGATGCGCCCCGCTTCGACCACAAGAATCTGATCGGAGCGGCGGATTGTGGAGAGGCGGTGGGCAATGACAAAGGTGGTTCGTCCGTGCATCAGATAGCGCAGCCCTTCCTGAATTAAAGCCTCGGATTCGGAATCCAGGCTCGACGTGGCCTCGTCGAGAATCAGGATGCGCGGGTCGGCCAGAATTGCGCGAGCGATTGATACGCGCTGCTTTTGGCCTCCAGAAAGCTTTACGCCGCGTTCGCCGACCACCGTGTCGTACTTGTCGTTGAAATTTTCGGCGAATTCGTCCACGCGGGCGATGCGGCAGGCGGCTAGAATTTGGTCGTCCGTGGCGTCCGGGCGGGCAAAGCCGACATTTTCGCGGATGGTGCCGTCGAAGAGAAAAGTCTCCTGAAGGACTACTCCAAGCTGCGTGCGATAGGAATCAAGCCGCACCTGGGAGAGATCGACGCCGTCAACTAGGACGCGGCCCGCCGTGGGCACGTAGAAAGCGGCGATGAGGCCGATGATCGTGGACTTTCCGGCTCCCGAGGGACCGACAAAAGCGCTCATCGTGCCGGGCGCGGATTCGAAACTGACACTGTGGAGGACCTGCTTGCCCGTTTCGTAAGCGAAATCCACATTTTCGAACGCGACGTGCCCCTCTATGCGATCGAGGTGAACGGTCCGGCGAGGATCTTGATCCTCGACTTGCTCGTTGAGAACTTCGCGAGTGCGCTCAAGACCGGCCATAGCTTCGGACATCTGCGGGCCGATCGCCGCAATTTGAGCGACGGGGGCGATCATCATGGCCAGAAGAGCGATGTAGGAAACGAGATCGCCGGGCGTCATTTTTCCGGCGAGAATATTTCGCGCGCCGAGATACATCATGGAAGCCGTGACAATTCCCATCAGAGCGGTGGCCGAAAAACTCATCAGGGAGGTCGCGGTGAGCGTTTGCAGGACGTTATCGAGCAGTTTCTGGACGCCGAGGCCGAAGACTTTCTCTTCGCGCTCCTCGGCGTGATAGCCCTTGACGACGCGCACTCCGCCGAGAGATTCGGTGAGCCTGCCAGTTACTTCGGCATTCAGTTTTGGGCGGGCGCGGTACATGGGCCGGATTTTTTTGAGCGCCTGGCCGAGGCCGAGCCCGAAGATCAGGACGGCGATGAAGGCGGCAAGCGTCATCGAGACGCTCACGCGAAGGAGGTAGGCGAGGGCGATGACAGCCGTCATCACGCCGCCGACAAAATCCACCAAACCCGTGCCGACGAGATTCCTTACGCCTTCGACGTCGCTCATGATGCGAGAGACGAGGACTCCGGTTTTGTTTGCGTCGTAGAAGGCCACCGGCAGGCGGCCGATGTGCGCCTGGACCTTGATGCGCAATTCGGTAATCATCCGCTGCGAGGATTTCGAGAGCAGCTGCGTAAGCGAGTAGGAAGTTAATCCCTGCACGATGGTGGCGCCTAGAACCACCAGGATGATGAGCGGCAGCAAACGTCCCTGATGTTTGGCGATTACGTTATCGAACAAATACTTTGAAGAAATAGGAGCGACGAGGCCTGAGACTCGGTTCACGGCCATCAAACCGAACCCGAGAGCAAGGATGGCGCGGCGCGGTTTGATGAGCGCCCATACGTCCGGGAGCATCGCCCAGACGGATTGCTTCTTGGCTGCTGCAGCAGCCGAACCTGAACCCGAGGACCGCACGGATCGTTCGGCCATTCGCGCGTGGTTGCCCGATGGACTTCCTGGGAATGGTGGCATGCTAACTATTCACGGCCGAATGAAGCTGCGAATGGGCTGTCGAGCATGTTTGATTATAGCGGAAGGGACCAGGCAATGCGATGGGGCGTAGTCACTCAGTTTGCCTATCGCAATTCTTTCGATTGCACTCGACTTGCGCGCGCAGGCAGGAGTGCCTGCGCCACGATTCGATCTAAAGACGAGCAGTAGCCGGATCATGCAGGCGAAAATGCGCGACGCGAATACGTTTGAACTTGTCGTTTTCTAAACTATAGATGCACCAATTGGTGGCGATGTAGACGTCGCCGGCTTTCATGAATCGTCCGGAAAAATCGGGATAGTCCTTGAAGAAGTGGAACTCGCTGTACATTTCCGCGGCCATCAGGTCGCCGTCGAGCAGAAAATCGCCGACTTCCAAGGCTTCGCGGCAGTGTTGATGAAGGGTGACGTATTGCTGCAGAAAGCCGTCGCGTCCCTTGCGCGTGACGGGTGACGCCTTAGGGTTGGCCAGCATGGTGGGATATTCGATCACCACTTCAGGATCGTAGTACTCCATCACTTCGTCATATCGCTTGTGATTAAAATGATCGATGTAATTCAGAAATCGCTGTTTATCCATTCGCTGGTTCCCTTTCGCTGGTCGTGCATCCGTTCACACGGCAGCTATATACAACGAGGCGCACGTTTTCGAAAGCAGACAAACATTACGGCCCTCGCAGTCACTTGACACTCACGCTTCCGCCCGTTATAGAAGATACATGGCCGAATCCATTTTGACTTTTGACTTTGGGACGAACGAAGAAGGCGCTCAGCAGGCTCGCCATAAGATCGAGGGATGGAAACAGGGCTTTCGGCTTGGCAGCAAAATGGTATTGAAGTTCGAGCGCGATAACACGGCAGAGCAGACCGCGCAGGAGGAGAACGCTTCTGCCACGCCCAAGCAAGAGTCGTCGAAGAAAAAGGCAGCGGCGAAGAAACGAACGACCAAGGATGAGGGCCAAGATTCGGAGGAGTCCTCCGGCCGCGTGCGTCTCTTGTTGCGACTAAGCTTTTCCGACCACGAAAAACTGTCTCACCAACGCTGGCTCGACAGGATTCCCGCGGAAGAACCGTTCAAATCGGTAAAAACGGAAACTGTCCGCACCGGCGATCCGGAATTTCCCGCGCTCGCCGAGCTTTTCGATTCGCTCGATTGAACTTGCGGGTTCGCACGGACCCAACCTTACCCACGTCTCTAAATACTTCGCTGTATCGACGTTCTCCCCCAGCGCTGTTGCAATGGTCGGGGCGGCCAAAGTTGCCGCTCGCGGAGAAAATCATGAGCAAATCGGTGGTCGGGTTTTTTGATACCTACCGCGAAGCCGCAGGCGTTGTCCGCGACCTCGAGGCACGGGGCCAGCAGCTGCCCAAGAAGACGTAGCGGATTGGGAGGTCGGGAGCTTGGAATGCTTGGGGAGGTTCGAGGCTTTGCGACGCTGGCAATTTGGCTATAATGGCTCGAAGGCAACAACCGGCGAAACTCCCGCGTCGGAGGCGTAAGCATGCCCTCTGAAACCAAGACAGTCCGGTTTGACGCAGCGAAATACAGCGGCCTCGATCGGGATACCCTCGCGCGAATGTATCGCACGATGTTCCTTTCGAGGCGCCTGGATGATCGCGAAATCCAATTAAAGCGGCAGAACAAGATTTTTTTTCAAATCAGCGGCGCGGGACACGAAGCGGTGCTGGTTGCCGCGGGGCTTCTGCTAAAACCCGGTTATGACTGGTTTTTCCCCTATTACCGCGATCGAGCCCTAGCGCTGATGTTGGGAGTGACACCCTACGAAATTCTGCTTCAAGCGGTGGGCGCGAAGGACGATCCCGCATCCGGTGGCCGCCAGATGCCGTCGCATTGGGGCAGCCGGCGACTCAACATTGTTCCGGGCGCTTCGGCGACGGGGATGCAATTTCTCCATGCGGTGGGAGCCGCGGAAGCCTCTCTTTACTACGATAAGTTCCCAAAAGCACTGGAACAGGCGCGGCAGCAGCCACAAGGGGACTCGTTGACGCACGAAAGCGATGAGATTGCATACGTTTCCGGGGGCGACGGCTCAACCAGCGAAGGAGAATTTTTCGAGGCGGTGAACGCGGCCTGTCTCCGGCAGGCACCGGTGCTTTTCTTGATTGAAGACAACGGCTATGCCATTTCCGTACCCGTGGAGGCGCAGACGGCGGGCGGGAGCATCTCGAAGCTTGTCTCAAATTTCCCACAGTTGGCCGTCGAAGAGTGCGACGGAACGGATCCCTTTGCAAGCTATGCTTCGCTTGGCCGAGCGGTCGGCCATTGCCGTGCGCGACGTGGACCGGCACTGGTTCACGCGCACGTCACGCGTCCTTATTCGCATTCACTTTCGGACGACGAAAGGCTCTACAAAACACCTCATGAGCGGGAAACGGAAGCGCATCGCGACCCGATACCGAAATTCGGGCTTTTTCTGGTGCGCGAAGGCGTGCTGGATGAACGGGAAATTGAGGCGATAGAGGCGGATGTTGAGCGCGAAGTTCTGGATGCCACCGATCGTGCGCTTTCCGCCCAACCTGCCCACGCGGATTCCATCTACGAGTGCGTGTATTCGCCCGATGTGGATGCGACAGGGAGGGATTTCGAGGCGGCGCCGAATTTCGCGGAACACGCTGCCGCGAAAGCCGCGCCGAAAACCATGGTCGAAATCATTTCCATGACGATGGCGGATGAGATGGCGCGCGACGACCGGATTGTGATCTTCGGCGAGGATGTAGCGGATTGCACGCGAGAGGACCACCTCAATAGCGTCAAGGGAAAAGGCGGCGTCTTCAAGGCGACTGTGGGATTGCAACGTCGATTCGGTTCGGAACGCGTTTTCAATACGCCCATCGCGGAAGCCGGCATTGTGGGGAGGGCCATTGGGATGGCTGTCCGCGGATTGAAGCCGGTGGCGGAGATTCAATTCTTCGATTACATCTGGCCCGCGATGATGCAGCTTCGGAACGAACTCTCGAATATGCGCTGGCGGTCGGCCGGAAACTTTAAGGCACCGGTGGTCGTGCGAGTGGCCGTCGGGGGCTACCTGACGGGAGGCGGAATTTATCATAGCCAGAGCGGCGAAGTGACGTTCACTCACATTCCAGGTTTGCGCGTGGTGATGCCTTCGACGGCGCTGGATCTTTGCGGGCTGCTTCGCACCGCGTTACGCGCGGACGATCCAGTGATGGTGCTCGAGCACAAACATCTCTACCGGCAGCCGTATAACAGGTCGCCTTATCCGGGAACGGGTTTCACGATTCCGTTCGGGAAGGCGCGCGTCGCACGCGAAGGAACGGACCTCAGCATCATCACCTATGGGGCGGTGGTTCACCGGTCCGAAGTGGCGGCAGCGGA
>DATDMO010000182.1:0-4018 GCA_036518755.1 Candidatus Acidiferrales bacterium
CAGCCGAGTCGGCCCAGGCGTAGCCGAACTTGACGCCGGCGAGGCCGACAATGACGGCGGCCGAGGACCACATGTCGGAGCCGAAATGCAGCGCGTCCGCCTCCAGCGCCTCGCTCGAATACTTCCTGGCGGCATGGCCAAGGGCGCGCGCGCGTGTCATGTCGATGGAAAGTGCAATAAGGAGCACCACGATGGCCGTTACGCTTGGCCGGATGTGCACCGCCCGAAAAAACAGCCGATCGAATGCTTCGTAAACGATGTAGAGAGCGGTTAGAGCCAAAAGCCCTGTCTCAACGAACGCCGAGAAGTTTTCAAACTTTCCGTGGCCGTAGGGATGAGTCTCGTCCGCCGGTCGTTCTGACACCCGAATGGATAGAAAAGTGATAATCGCGGCAACCAAATCCAGCCCTGAGTGCAACGCTTCGGAAAGTACGCCCAGGCTTCCCGTCCGCACGACTAGAAAAGTCTTGAGGGAAACCAGCAGAACGGCCGAACCTACGCTTAAAAGCGCGGCGCGCTTCTTTTCCCCCGTTCCCTCGATTGGCGCAACCATTTGCATCGCGGGTCTAGACTACCTCAGATTTTGCGTTTTTCTGTGGGTTACAAAGGTGTAGTGCAGGTTCGCTAAAGGCGCTTATTTCGATGCCGTCATGGGTGGCGGGGGCAAAAGCGGCAGCCGCTTCGCTTCGCCGCGTTCGCCGCGCACTTCCACTTCTTCGAACAGGAGCGACGGCGCGACGACCGAAGCGGGCAGGCCGACTTGCGCGGAACCGAATGCGCTGAGAGCAGTACCAGCAAAACCATTCGCCTGGCTTTGCATGTAGTTGTAGACAAAATTATCGTTTCCGATCCCCGCGATGTTCCGCAAAGCGCGCGTGTTCAACCCAATGATGCGCGCTCCCCGAATCAGTTCCTCGCGCCCGCTATCGGGATAAATGCGATATACGACGAGGGGCAAACGGTCGCCCGTTCCCGCGCCCCCGCCAAAGCTGGCCAGCAATTCGGAGAAATCATCCTGATGCAAAAGGCTCAGCGCGGGATTGTCCATTTCACGAACAACCAGGCAGTATTGTTCGCGTTCTGATTTCTTCTCCGCGCGGCATTCGTCGAGAAATTTCTTTTTCAAATCCGCCGGCGAAAGAGTTTCGGTGGAAGAAAAGATCAGGTTGCTCATGGTGGGTTTGGCGTCGTTCAGGAACGCCGCCCGGCCGTGGCCGTTGGACTGCTCGAAATCCGGCCCAGGGCGGCGGGACATGAGTTCGTTCTTAAGCGTCCCATTTTCCACCAGCGTGACTTTCTGGCCTCGAACGCCTTCCTCGTCCACGCCATATCCGCCAATTAGCGAAGTGCCCTTGAATTCCTTGTCGGTTGGATCGTCCACCAAGGTTACGCTCGCCGGCAAAACGCGTGCGCCTAGCCGGCCCACCCAATCGCTCTTTCCTCCCAGGCCGGTCAACATCTGCTCGAGCACCGGACTGAAGGAGATCGGTGGCCGTGCTCCATTGATCGCAGGGCTGAGCACTTGCGCCAACAGCGGCGCCGCCGCGCGCGCCTCAAAAAGCACCGGCCCGGTGTAATCCTGCGCAGGCGGAGCCGAGCGCAGCGCCATTAATTCCGTGCAGGTGACATTCAAGCTCTTGCGCACGGCATCAACGTTCGGCAAGTCCCCTGGGTGAACCGCATACGTCGCATAATAATGATTCACTGGCACGCCGTCGTCCGCGACCGCACTCAGTCCTGCTTCAATGGCCGCGAATCGCCGGTTTTGCCGAATCTCGGTACCTTCGCTTGTCAGCAAATACTCCGTCCCATAAACCAGGTAATAAGTGACGCGCGATTCGTGAATCTGCGAAAACGCGCGCATCACCCCAGACGTATCGCGGGCCTCTTGCTCCCAATTGCGGTTGGTCCAGTCCGGCGTCTCCAGCGGCTCGATGAGCTGCACCGGCTCCGCTTTTGAAAAGTCATCAATGTCAGATTGCCGTGCCAGGCTGCTCAGGTAACCCTTCTTCCGCGAGTAGGTGTCCACCGCTTCTTTGAAAGCCTGGTCCGTGGCAATCCACAGGTCCTGCCGCAGCGAATTGTAATCGCGATCAATGCCCACCGACCCCGTCGGACCAATGAAGCCGCGAAATGCGTCGTCGCTGACAAAGTTTGAACTGTCGAGCTTATTGTTGCCCACGCGCGCCGACACATTCATGAACCGGTTCCGCGTGTGCGTGCTGGAGAGCAGCGCCCCAAATTCCGCAACAATTTCCCGCACGTCCAGATCCAGCAAACGGTATTCAATGTAATACGGTTTCACCGGTTGGTCGGCATTCGGAATCTGCAATTCCAGCCGCGCCTTCGACCGCGCCATTTCGTCGCGCATCGCCTGCAGCGTGTGGTCGTTGTCTTGTTGAGCGAAGGCAAAGCCAGCCGTCGCGAAGCTCAACGCCACGAAAGTAAACGCCCTTCCCGCAATTCTTCCCGCGCGCCTCACAGTCCCCCTCCCGTCTTGACCGTATCATGCGCGGGCGGCGGCAGAATCGGCGGCCGGTCCGTCGAACTCTCTTTCTTCTGCACTTCCAGCTCTGAAGTCAGAATCGCAGGCGAGGCAGCCGACACGGGAACGGATCCCGACTCCGCCCCGCAATATCCGTTGAACACTTCCGGCGTGTCGCCCGTCGCGACAATCTTTGTCAGCGCCGCAAGCGGAGTACCCACGATGTCCACTCCCCGCACCAATTCATCCGGCCTGCCGTCAGCAAAAACCTTGTAAACGACCAGTGGCTGCACCTGAAACGCTTGCGGTTGCCCCCGGCCGGTAAACGTGAATCCGCCGGCGATGTCGTCAATCAGCAATCCGAACGACTTGCCTTGCGCTTTGATCAGCTCGATCAACTTTGCCCGAAGCTGCGCGTTGCTCATCGTTTTGCTGCTTTGCACAATCAGATTCCCCTGGCGCGAAACCGGCGTCGCTCCAAGCTGCCTTCGCCCGTGTCCGTTCGAATGCGGAAAGCCCACCAGCGGCGAACGCGACATCTCGAAATTCTTCAGCACCCCATGATCCACCAGCGTCACCCGCTGGGCCGGCACGCCCTCATCGTCAAACTGGTAGTAGCCCAGCAAATCCTCTCCCCCCAGTTTTTTCATCGTGGTGTCGTCGGTGATGCTTAGGAAATCCGGCAGAATCTGCTCCCCGACTTTCTTCGAGAAGGTTTGTCCCTCGGTTACGTCCTTTTGCCGGTGCCCTTCGGCGCGATGCCCAAAGACTTCGTGGAAAAACACCGCCGCCGCCCGCCCGGTCAGCAGCGCCGGCCCCACGGAGGGGTCGTTAATCGGCGCCGCGACCAGTCCTTCCAGTTCCTTGCGCAACGTCGCTTCCGCCGCATACACGGCTTTGTCGTCAGGCGTCTCCTTCGGGTCCACCCAGTCGAAGTTGTAATAGCGGTCAATGTCCATCCCATCCGGGGCCTTGCCCTGAATGAACAGCTCCAAACGGTAGCGAATTTGCCCGTACTGCAGTTGCGTACCTTCGCTGGTCACCTGAAAGACATTTTGCGCCTGCGCGCTGAAGGTCACGATCGAATTGATAATTGCGGCCGATTCCCGAAACGCTTTCGTGTATGCGCGCACTTTCGCTTCCCACGGCGCGCGATCCACAGCGATGGAGACTTGTGGCCCGATGTACGTGTGCGGCTGCTCGCGCGAAAAATCCGGCGCATTGCTTTCCGCCGTTTCCACTTTCACTTCTTTTCCAGTCTTGATCTTGATTAGCGCCTCTTCGGCTGCCCGGTATTCCTTGTCCGTTTCCAGCCAGGCCGCCCGGCGCAGCACATCGGGATCGTCGTCCAGGGGAATGGCCACGACCGGATTTTCATTCTGCATTTGCCGTTCGCCGACCTTGTGCGTATCATCCAACTTGTAATTGCCCGCTCGAACCGAAACCTCCAGCCACCGGTTGCGGTTTTCGCTGCTGTTTAGCAGGGCCCCGTTCGACCCGGAAACGTCCACCCGCTGCGTGTCGGTAATTGTG
>DATDMO010000183.1:0-17214 GCA_036518755.1 Candidatus Acidiferrales bacterium
GTTTTGTGTAGTAAAGTACGCGCTTGACTGTTGGCGAGGCATCTTAATGAGAGAAACTAACACGCGATCGACACATGAAACCGCGCAATTGTTTAGCATTATGGCTCGACGACGCCTACTCGGTTTGTACGGGCTGACGGCGACGGCAACGATTATGCTCGGCGTTTTTGCAACATGTTTGCAGGCACAGACCCAGGCGTTTTTCGAAAAGGGTTCCGATCCCAGCTTTACCGAAAGCCAGGCGGAGCGTGGGAAAGGGGCGTACGCCAACAGTTGTTCGTCGTGCCACGGCACAAACCTGGATGACGGCGAATTTGGTCCGGCGCTCAAGGGAGCAGCGTTTCAGAAGAAATGGGGGATTCAATCGCCGGGAGCACTCTTTTCCTACATAGTTCAGAAAATGCCTCCAGCGGACCCGGGACAACTGAGCGGACAAGTGTATGCCGATTTGGAAGCGTACGTCCTTCAGGCCAACGGCCTCAAATCGGGCACGACGGAACTCACCGCTGCCGAACTAGGGGGATCAGGAGCACAGGCACCGGCAGTCCAGCAGGCTTTTCAGGGAGACGTACGTCCGAGTGCCGGCAATCGTGACGCGATTTACAAGGCCGTAATGGCGCGTCGAGAGGCCCAACTCGAGAAGATCACGCCGGTAACGGACGAGATGCTCCAGCATCCACCGAACGGCGATTGGCTGACATGGCGGCGCACTTACGATAGCTTGGGCTACAGTCCTCTGAATCAAATCAAGAGATCAAACGTAAAGGACCTGCGTCTGGACTGGAGCCGCGCGTTGCCGCTTGGCGCCGACGAGATCACACCGCTTGTGCACGACGGCGTCATCTTCCTGGAAAGTGGCAACACGATCCAGGCATTGGATGGCGTGACGGGCGATCTGCTGTGGCAATACGTGAGGCTCTTGCCTGAGCCGTTGTTGAATGGAAGAGAATCGGTCATGAGAGGCATCGCGATTTATCAGGACAAACTTTACGCTCCGACCGCGGATGGTCACGTCATCGCGTTGGAAGTGAAGACAGGCAAACTTGTATGGGACCACCAGGTTGTCGTGCCTCTGACAGGAGTCTATGCGCACTCGAATCATGACTTCCGTTTAGACGGTGCTCCGATTGTCGTCAAGGGCAAGGTGATCTTCGGCGTGAGCCTGGGCATTGCTAATCCGAGCGGCGGCTGCTTTATTTTGGGCCTGGACGCACAGACGGGCGACGAAGTTTGGCGATTTCACACCATTCCGCGTCCCGGCCAACCCGGTGGCGACAGTTGGAACGGTGCGCCCGTCGACCAGCGCTATGGGGCCTCCGTGTGGACAACGGGCAGTTACGACCCAAAGCTAAACTTGGTTTATTTCGGAACGGGCAACACTTATGACGTTGCGACATTGCTGCAGCCGCATTCTCAAAAGGGCGAGTCCAATGACGGGCTCTACACCGATTCCACCGTGGCGCTCGATCCTGATACCGGCAAGCTCGCGTGGTATTACCAGCATATGAATCGCGATGTTTGGGATCTCGATTGGGCTTTCGAACAGTTGTTGATTACGCTTCCGGTTGATGGGAGAGCGACCAATCTTGTGGTCACGGGAGGCAAGATGGCGGTGTTTGACGCGGTGGATCGCGCGAACGGCGCGTATCAGTTTTCGAAAGACCTTGGGCTGCAAACTTTGGTAAGTGCGATTGATCCGAAGACGGGAAAGAAGATCATCAACCCCGCATTCGAGCCGAAAGCCAACAAGACCGAGTTCATCTGTCCCGATGCGAATGGTGCGAGAAACTGGCCGGGGACGTCCTACGATCCCGAAACTCACATACTGTATGTGCCACTCGCCGAAACATGCATGGACTATACGTGGGTTCCGGGCGACGCCGCGCAGACAGCGGCCGGAGGGCTCGACATTCGCTACATCTTGCGCCTGCGGCCGGATAACGATGGCAAGATGGGGCGCATCGAAGCGATCAATCTTGAGACGAAAAAAGTCGTGTGGATGGATCGTCAGCGTGCGCCCATAGCAAGTGCGATGCTCGCCACGGCAGGCGGGCTCGTTTTCTGCGGCTCGCAAAACCGGCAGTTTACAGCCTATGATTCGGAAACGGGCAGGGCGCTATGGCAAGTCGGATTAAACGCAACGCCGAGCTCGTCTCCGATTACTTACAGCGTCGATGGCGAGCAATATGTCGCGGTCGTTTCCGGCGGCGGCGGGCCGCTCGATGCGGGCGGGCACAGCTTGGCGCCGGAGCTTGATAATCCGGCGGGTGGTACGACGCTCTGGACATTCAAACTGCCCAGCGCCCACCAGATCGCGCACCAATAGGCTTTAAGGCCGTGGAGCGCGACGCATCCAGAACAGACACCTATCCAATCAATATCAAAATCTCTTATCAGGAACGAAAATGAGCGACTTTTGGCACGTCCTTTCAATCATCGGCCCAGAGTGCCGGCCATCGTCCGGCAACAAGCGTGCCTCTAGCGCGCCCGTTCACAGATGGCTTTTGAGGCTCGCACCTTTCGCTTTAGCAAGTGTGACGTTTGGCATCTTCGCTGTTCCCGCGCAAGCTCAAAGAGCTTCGTCGGGCGCGCAGGGAGCGCCAGCGCCAGAGCCGGGGAATATGCTTCCGCCAAATCACGATGCCGTGTTCGATGCGACTACGGCGCAGCGGATGGCCTTGCTCAACAACATCCCACCAGTCACGGACGATATGCTCCAGCATCCGCCGGACGGAGATTGGCTCACTTGGCGGCGCGCTTACAACAGTTTGGGCTATAGCCCTCTCCGCCAGATCGACAGCACCAATGTGCACACGCTGCGCGAGGCGTGGTCTTGGGCGTTGCCAGTGAGTCGGAACGAGATCGCGCCGCTCGTTCATGACGGAATTATCTTCATCAAGAGCGCCAACACGGTTCAGGCTCTGGACGGCAGAACAGGTGATCTGCTCTGGCAATATGTTCGGCCTCTGCCCGCATCGCTCCATAATGGGAGCTCAGCGATTGTAAGAAACCTCGCCATTTATCAGGACATGCTCTACGCGCCCACCGCCGATGGACATATCGTCGCCCTGAATGTGAAGACCGGCGCGGTCGTGTGGGATCAGCAGGTCTTAGGCCCGAAAGAGATTGCGCATCATCTAGAGTTGGACGGCGGCCCGATTGTCGCCAAAGGCAAGGTGATGATGGGCGCGAGCGGCTGCAACACCTATCCGGGCGGTTGCTTCATAGCGGGGTTGGATGCCCACAGCGGCAATGAAGTCTGGCGATTCCACACCATCGCGCGTCCTGGCCAGCCCGGTGGCGACAGTTGGAATGGCGCGCCCGTGGACCAACGCTTTGGCGCCTCCGTGTGGACTTCCGGAAGTTACGACCCCAATCTCAATCTCGTTTACTTTGGTATTGGCCAAACCTACGACACCGGGACATTGCTGGAGCAGCGGACTCAGAACGGCGATTCCAACGACGGGCTCTACACGGACTCGACCGTGGCGCTCGATCCTGATACTGGAAAGCTGGTTTGGTATTACCAGCATATGAACCGCGATGTCTGGGATCTTGACTGGGCGTTCGAGCAAACCCTGATTACGCTCCCAATCAACGGCAAGCCGACCAATCTCGTTGTCACCGGCGGCAAGATCATGGTGTTCGATGCCGTTGATCGCGCCAACGGGAAGTATGAATTCTCCAAAGACCTCGGGATGCAAACTCTGGTCAGCGCCATAGATCCGAAAACGGGAAAGAAGATCATCAATCCCGCGCTCGAGCCGGAGGCCAACGTGACCAAGCACTTCTGCCCGCATTCAGGTGGCGGACGGAATTGGCCTGCAACGTCGTACGATCCCGAGACCAAGATTCTATACATTCCGCTGTATGAATCATGCCAGGACTTTACTTGGGTTCCGCGCGATTCCGCCAAAACAGCAGAAGGCGGTAGTGACATGCATTTTGTTCTCCATCCCGGCCCCAATGGCGACGGCAACATGGGCCGCATCGAAGCGATAAACCTTGAGACAAAGAAGCTAGTGTGGGTCTATCGTCAGCGCGCGGCCATTTCAAGTTCGACGCTGACGACTGCAGGCGGACTCGTTTTCGCTGGCTCGCGTGACCGGCGTTTCCGTGCTTTTGATGCGGCGACGGGCAAAATACTGTGGCAAAGCACATTAGACGCCTCGCTCAGTTCTACGCCTGTCACATACAGCGTCGCTGGCCACCAATACGTTGCTGTTGTCGCCGGGAATGGCGGACCGGTGGCTTGGCCCCAACTGACGCCCGAGATCGCTAATCCTCTCGGCGGGACAACGCTTTGGGTTTTTAAGCT
Organism: Candidatus Acidiferrales bacterium; assembly: GCA_036518755.1. Lineage (GTDB taxonomy): Bacteria > Acidobacteriota > Terriglobia > Acidiferrales > UBA7541 > Palsa-295. Next base: position 4,319 of record DATDMO010000183.1, read on the forward strand.
GCCTGATGCTGGAGATTGAAACTGCCCGCGTGACGCGCGTTACCCGTTCGCCGAAATTGCTCAATTGTTTTTCGTCGGCTAGAATCCAAACTTGAGCAATTTTCCAGACGCATCGCCACTTCTCTCCGGATTGAACGAGCGCCAGCGCGAAGCCGTGCTTGCGACGGAAGGGCCCGTCCTCGTGCTTGCGGGCGCCGGCACAGGCAAGACTCGCGTGATCACCTACCGCGTGGCGCACCTGATCGAGCAAGGCGTTCCGCCCGAGTCGATTCTTGCTGTCACCTTCACCAACAAAGCCGCAGGCGTCATGAGGGACCGGATCAGCGAACTGCTGCGATCCAGCGGACGCGGCGGAGCGGACGTCTGGGTCTCGACGTTTCACTCTTTTTGCGCGCGGCTGCTGCGGCGCGAAGCGCGGCATCTCGGCCTTCCCCGCGATTTCGCCATTTATGACGATGAGGACCAGACTTCGGCTGTGAAACGAGCATTGCTGCAACTTGGCTTCACCGCGGAGGATTATCCGCCGCGAAGCGTGCGCGCCCAAATCAGCCACGCGAAAAATCACGGCATCACTCCGGAGGAGATGGAATCCCGGGCCGCACAGGCAGGCGATAAAGACGGTCAAGATGTCGCTAACATTTTCCGCGTCTACAACGAGATTCTTCGGAAGGCAGCCGCGATTGATTTCGACGACTTGCTCCTGCGAGCGGTCGACCTGCTTCGGGACCACGCCGAGGTCCGCGCGAAATGGAGTAGGCGCTTCCAGTATCTGATGGTGGACGAATTTCAAGATACGAATCGGGCCCAGGAAGAGCTCGTGCGACTATTGGCGGGCGCGCGGAAGAATGTGTGCGTCGTCGGCGACGAAGATCAATCGATCTATGGCTGGCGAGGCGCGCGCGCCGGAAACTTGAAGCGTTTCACCGAAGACTTCCCGGGCGCCAAAGTGATCCGGCTCGAGGAAAACTACCGCTCCACGCAGACGATCCTCGATGCCGCAGCGGCGGTGGTTAAAAACAATTCCGATCGGTTCGGCAAGAACTTGCAGGCCACGCTGGGGTCGGGTGAAAGGCTGCGCTTTTTCGAGGCGCCAGACTCGATCGGCGAAGCGGAATTCATCTGCGGAGAGCTTGCCGGGATGGTTCGCGGCGATGCAAACGCGCGTGTGGCCGTGCTGTACCGTACGGGCGCGCAGTCGCGCTCGTTTGAGGAAGTTTTGCGCCGGCTGGGGATTCGGCACCGCGTCGTGGGGGGATTCAGCTTCTACGAACGCGCCGAGGTGCGCAACGCGCTGGCTTATATTCGATTGCTGTTCCATCCCGAAGATGACGTTGCGCTGTTGCGCGTGCTCAACGTGCCACCGCGCGGAATCGGCGCCGCGACGATTGCCGCGCTCGAAGCACGCGCGCGCCAAACCGGACAGTCCCTTTGGAAGGTAATCGGCGACCGCGATTCTTTGGTCGGCAAGAAATCCGCGGGCGCGCTCAACTATTTCCGCCAAATGATTGAAGATTTACAGGCGGAGCGCGACGATCTCGCGCCCTCGCAGTTGATCGAACGAGTGCTCGAACAATCGGGCTATCTCGATTGGGTCGAGCAGCAGGACAATCTCGAGCACACTTCGCGCGCTGAGAATTTGCGGGAACTTTCAAACGCCATGTCCGAGGCCGCCGCGCAAGGGCAGACTCTGGAAGATCTGCTCGACCGCGCCGCGCTTACCAGCGATTCGGACGAATACGACGACACCATCCCCGTCTCGCTGATGACTCTGCATAGCGCCAAGGGCCTTGAATTTGACGCGGTATATCTTGCTGGCCTCGAAGAGGGCGTGCTGCCGCATAGCCGTTCGTTCGATACCAATGCGGACATCGAGGAAGAGCGGCGGTTATTCTACGTGGGAATGACGCGCGCCAAGCAGTCGCTTGTGCTCTCGCGGGCGACCTATCGCAGGACGTACGGCGAAGATCGCTTGCGCGCTTCGCTGCCTTCGCGCTTTCTGGCCGAAATTCCCTCCGATTTGATCGAGGCCGCGGTGGGCTCGCAATCGGAGCCTGGAGAAACGCGCCGTTACGAGCCTGATCCTGAGTACTCGGAGGGATATTCATACCGCAGCCGACGCACTCCTTACAGTCGATCGGCCTTTGCCGGTTCCTCTCGTTCGGCGTACGGCCGCACGGCAAAGCCCAGGCGTTCTGCTGTGGGCAGCCACGCATCGGGCGACCCCCTCGTGGGCACTCGAGTGCGCCACTCGAAGTTCGGGATCGGCACGATCATCGGCGTGGAGGGCGAGGGCGATGATCGAAGACTTACGGTAAGCTTCCAGGATTACGGTCCCAAAAAGCTTCTGGAGCGTTACGCAAATTTACAGATCGCCTGACCGTCGCGATGCGTCCCGAAGGACAGGTTGCACCAAAGGTTCTCTCAAGGTAGAGTTTCTTCGGTCGCACGGGGAAGGTGGCGATTGGATCCACAGCTTTTCCGCACCAAGAGCATCGACCAGCTCATCTCCGACGCCGATCGCCCCGAAAAACGCCTCAAGAAGTCCCTCGGTTGGCTAAGCCTGACCTCCCTCGGAATTGGAGCGGTAATCGGTTCAGGAATCTTCACCGTCATCGGCACGGCCATTGCGGGCCAGAAATTCAAGGCCAGCTCCGTGCTGAACGCTCCGCTGCTGGAATACCTGATCTATCACTCCGCATCATTCGGCAGGCCGGGCGCGGGCCCAGCGATTGCGCTGTCGTTCGCGCTGGTGGGTGTCGTTTGCTGCTTCGCCGCCCTTTGTTACGCGGAGCTTGCGGCCATGATCCCGATAGCGGGCAGTGCGTATACGTACACCTACGCGACGATGGGAGAACTGATCGCCTGGATCATTGGATGGGACCTGATCCTCGAGTATGCCGTATCGAACATGGCCGTGAGCGTCGGATTTTCCGCGCACATGGTGGCGCTATTCGATTGGTTCAATCTTCATCCAAATCTCCGATGGATCACTCCCGCATATTTGCCAGGTGGGCTCTCCGATCTGCAAGGCAACACGCTCTACGGTCCCGGCTGGCACTTCGGCTTTAACTGGCCTGCGTTCGTCATTGTGATGTTGCTCACGATAGTGCTGGTGCGCGGGATTAAAGAGTCGGCCGAAACGAATAACGTCATGGTGTTGCTAAAAATTGCCGCAATCTTGATCTTTATTGGAGTCGCTTCGCCTCACATTCATCCTTCGAACTGGCATCCCTATGTGCCCAACGGCTGGCCCGGAATCCTCACCGGGGGTTCGATTATTTTCTTTACCTACATCGGCTTCGACTCGGTCTCGACTGCGGCGGAAGAGTGCCGAAACCCTCAGCGCGATCTGCCCATAGGCATCATCACCACTCTGGTGATCTGCACTGCGCTCTATATCGGCGTGGTGGTGGTGCTGACCGGTCTCGTGCCGTGGCGCACGCTGGTCGACGATGCGGCGCCCGTCGTTAATACCATGAAGCGCCTCCATTTCGGTAACGTGCGGTTGGCCGTACTGATCGGTGCACTGGTGGGGATGATTTCGTCGCTGCTCGTTTTTCAGCTCGGTCAGGCGCGTGTGTGGTTCGCAATGTCGCGCGACGGCCTTTTGCCCGCGATATTTAGCCGCGTGCATCCGCGCTACCGTACACCGGATTTCTCCACTTGGGTCGCAGGACTTCTGGTGGGCATTCCAGCCGGCCTGTTGGACATCGGTACACTCGCCGATCTTTCGAATATAGGTACACTTTTCGCATTCGCTTTGGTGGCGGGTGGCGTGCTGATTCTGCGGTACCGCGAACCTGATCGGCCGCGTCCATTTCGGGCGCCCGGGGGTCTGCTTGCGCCCGTAATAACCATTGTTACGTGCTTGCTTCTGATGGCTGGTCTTCCCATTACGAACTGGGTCCGTTTTTTCGTTTGGCTCCTGATAGGATTGATCCTTTATCATTTCTACGGGCGTAAGCACAGCGGGCTTTCCACGGCAAAAGTTGAAGCAGCGTAAGGAGATTCCATTGATGCGGCCAACGACGGGCCCAGCGTTGAGGCACGGGCTGCTGGGTACGCTGGCCCTGACGCTCCTGATTCTCCTCGCGGCGCTGTCCTCCTTTGGCTGGGGCGAAACCGCGGAGCGCCTAGTGGTGGACAAAGCCGTCGACACGCTGCCTGCGGAAATGCTTCCATTCTTCCAGGCCCACCGGCCGTTCCTGGTGGAGCATGTCGCCGACGCGGCCGCAGCGGAGGCGAAGAACCCGTCCGAACGCCGCAACGATTTCATTCAGCTCGACCACTACGGACAATTTCCGTTTGCAAACCTGCCGCGCTCCTATAACGAAGCCGTTGCGAAGTTCGGCCGCCGCAGTGTTGAAGCGCACGGGCAGCTTCCGTGGCAAATCGGGCTTTACAGTCAAAAGCTAACGGAAGCGCTTCGCACCCACAATTGGAGTGATGTCGAGCTTTTCGCGGCGATTCTTGCCCACTATGTAGCTGCAGCCCACGATCCTTTCGATACCACGACAAACAGCGATGGGAAGATATCCGCTCAGCCCGGAGTCAATGAACGATTCAGCCGGAGTCTCGTGGACCGCTACCAGCGTTTCTTTTACGTGAAGCCGAATGAAGCTGCCTTTATTGCCGATCCAACGGACCATGCCTTCGAGATGTGCCTTAGCGCGCATTCCTGGCTCGAGAATATTCTTCTGGCGGACCGCCGCGCTCATGCGGGCTTGTCCGCCTACAATGACGAATATTATGACCGCTTCTACGCCCAGGAAGGAGCCGTGTTGATCCGTCAGCTCACGGACGCATCCACCGACATCGGCTCCTATTGGATGACGGCGTGGATCAATGCCGGACGCCCTCAGTTGCCCGGGTCTTGAATCGAGCTGTGACCCAGCCCACACAGCAACGCACCATCCTTGATGCGCTACCCAAGGCTGAATTGCATCTGCACCTCGAAGGTTCCATCCGGCCCGAAACTGCCGTTGAACTCGCCGCCCGCCACGGCACCCGATTAACGCTGAACGATGTGGCGGCCCGCTACAACTACTCCGACTTTGCCGGTTTTATCGAGAGCTTCAAGTGGGTCACCTCTTTTTTGCGTGAGCCGGAAGATTACGCGCTCATCACGCGGAAACTCCTTGAAGAATTAATCCAGCAGCGCGTCGTTTACGCCGAGATCACGATTTCAGCCGGTGTGATGCTACGGCGCATGCAGAATGTGGAAGCGAACTTCACCGCCATCCGCGAAGCCGCCGAAGGTGCGCTCTACCATCGGATTCGTACGGCATGGATATTCGATGCGGCTCGACAATTCGGTCCCGAGGCCGCCATCGAGGTATCGCGATGCGCGGTTAAGTTGCATCGCTCGGGCGTAGTTGCGTTTGGGATGGGCGGTGATGAACTCTCCTTTCCGGCCTCACATTTTCGGCCTTCATTCGATTTGGCGCGCGGTGAAGGTTTACGGATCGTGTGTCACGCTGGTGAAATTGGTGGACCGGAATCCGTGGTCGAGGCTGCGGAAATCCTGGGCGCCGAGCGCATCGGCCACGGAATCTCCGTTATGCACGATGAGGCCCTCGCCAAATCTCTAGCCAACAGGCAGGTGGTTCTAGAGATTTGTCCCTCGAGCAATCTGGCCACCGGAGCACTTGCCAAGCAGACCGGCAAGCCCGCTGCGTCGCTCGCCGACCACCCTCTGCGCAAGCTCCTCGAACTGGGTTCGCTTGTAACCCTATCAACGGATGATCCAGCAATGTTCCACACCAACTTGCTCGCGGAGTATTCTCATGCTGCGTCGCTCAGTCTATCGAAGGAGCAGCTGCTCCGACTCGCCGAGCAGAGCTTCAACGCGGCGTTTCTGCCTGCAACGGACAAACACAAGCTCGTCGAGGATTTTCGCGCCGCAGCGAAGGCCGAGCACTTGCTATAATCTCTTCGACGCTGCGAAGCTGCACAGGTGCTTTCATCTTGCGGTTAAGAAACGAGGGCCATGAAAGCTCACGTCTGGGTTATGCTGAAATCTACAGTTCTTGATCCGCAGGGTCAGACCATCCAGCGCGCGCTTTCCTCGCTTGGCTACGCCAAAATTCAGAATGTCCGCCAGGGGAAATTCTTCGTTTTGCAGCTCGACGGGCTCAGCCGCGAGGAAGCGCAGAATCAGGTCGAGCGGATCGCGAAGGATGTACTCACCAATCCAGTAATCGAAGAATTTCGCTTCGAGATACTCGAATAGTTTTCGGTGTCGCTCGAATCCACCTGCGCGCTTCCGTTTTCGTCAATCGCGGGCGACTCAGCTGGTCCAAGACCGTGCCCCGTGATTATCGGCCCTGAAACACCTCCACAGGGACGTTCCGGCCACCGCACCTTCATTGTGCTACCCTAGTTGAAGCCCTTTTCCGGTGAGGGGCCGTCGAAATGAGCTGGTTTCGGAGCGTTTTCTAATGTGCGGAATCGTTGGTTATATCGGACCTAAGCGCGTCGTCCCGTTGATCCTCGACGGCCTGAAGCGCCTCGAATACCGCGGCTACGATTCGGCGGGCATCGCCGTCGTGGGCGACAACGGAAAACTTGAGATTCGGCGCGCCCCAGGGAAACTGCGCAATCTTGAGGAATCCATTCGCCTCACCCCGCTCGACGGCCTCTACGGCATCGGGCACACGCGCTGGGCCACGCACGGCCGCCCCACCGAGGAAAATGCCCACCCGCACCGCGATTGCACCGGCGAGATCGTAGTCGTGCACAACGGAATCATCGAGAACTATGTCGAGCTAAAAGATCGACTCCTTGCCGAGGGCCACAAGTTCCTCACCGAAACCGATACCGAAATCATCGCGCATCTCGTCGAGAAATTCTCGAAAAATGCGTCTCTCGAAGAAGCAGTCCTCAAGACCCTCAAATCCATGAGAGGCGACTATGCCTTAGCCACGCTCTCGGCCAAAGATCCGCAGAAAATTGTCGCCGCACGGCTGGGCCCCCCAATCGTACTCGGGATGGGTGAGGGCGAGTTTTTTGTGGCTAGCGACATCCCGGCCATTTTGCCGCATACGCGCAGCGTCTTTTTTCTGAACGACGGCGAAATGGCTGTCCTCACTCCCCAGGGCGTCCGTCTCTTCGATTTCGAAAGCCATCCGATCAGCCGCCCACCGCAGCACATCACCTGGGACCCGATCATGGCCGAAAAGGGCGGGTTCAAGCATTTCATGCAGAAGGAAATCTTCGAGCAGCCTCGCGCCGTCCGCGACACGCTGCTCGGCCGAATCTCTCAGGAAAGCGGGCACGTTTTCCTCGACAAGATGGACATCTCCGAGGAAGAGTTCCGCAATTTCCGCGACGTGAAAATTGTCGGCTGCGGCACCAGTTGGCACGCCGGACTCGCGGGCAAATTCATGATCGAGCAACTCGCGCATCTGTCAGCTGAAGTCGATTACGGCAGCGAATTTCGCTACCGCGATCCGATTCTCGATAAGCACAGCTTGATCATCGCCATCAGCCAGTCCGGCGAAACAGCCGACACTCTCGCCGCGGAGCGCGAAGCCCGCCAGAAGGGCGCGAAAGTCCTCTCGATTTGCAATGTCGTCGGCTCGATGCTCACCCGAGAATCCAGCGGCACAATCTATACGCACGCCGGTCCTGAAATCGGCGTCGCCTCGACGAAAGCTTTCACCGGCCAGCTCACCGCGCTCTTGCTTACCGCACTTCACCTCGGGCAGGTGCGTGGCAAGCTCACCAACGCCGCGTCCAAGACCCTGATGCAAGAGGTCACGCGCATTCCCCACAAGATCGAAACTATCCTTCAGCACGACGCGGCGATAGAGGATCTCGCCCGCCAGTTTTTCCGGTATGCCGATTTCCTCTATCTCGGCCGCGGAATCCATTATCCGATTGCCCTCGAAGGCGCGCTGAAGCTCAAGGAAATCTCCTATATCCACGCCGAGGGCTATCCGGCTGGCGAGATGAAACATGGCCCGAACGCTCTGATCGACGAAAATCTTCCCGTCGTTATGATCGCCACGCGCGATGAATCCGATCCCGCTTCGATGACGCGCTACGAAAAAACGATCTCCAATTTGCAGGAGGTGAAGGCTCGCGATGGCATCGTCATCGCCGTGGTCACCGAAGGCGATAAGCTCGCGCGCGAGACAGCCGATCACATCATTGAAATTCCCACCGCACCCGACCTGATTGCGCCCATTCTCGAAGTCGTCCCGCTGCAGCTTCTCGCGTACCATATTGCTGTACGCCGCGGTTGCGATGTCGACCAGCCTCGCAATCTCGCCAAGTCCGTTACCGTCGAATAACCTGCCCGCTCGCCCGTCGCGCGTATAAAATAGTTCGATGCGCAATTTCTTTCGACAGCCCGGTATTTGGTGGGCGCTGGCCCTGCTCATCGGCCTGCTTCCCTCGCCCTCCGCGCGCGCACAATCGTCCGCCGAAGCCGGCTCCGGAAAACTCGCCGCCGTCAGAGTCACGGGCTCATCCAGGTTCCGTTCCGATCAAATCGCGCCAGCCACGGGTCTCAAGCCCGGCACCACGGTTACGAAAGACGACCTGCAGCGCGGCGCTGATCGTCTCGCCCAGCTCGGCCCGTTTGCCAGCGTCCATTACCGCTACGGCGACACGGATGCGGGCGTCGTCGTCGAATATCAGGTCACTGACGCTCCAGCGGTCGCTGTCTGGTTCGATAATTTCCCGTGGTTTACCGACGCCGAATTGATCTCCGCCGTAAGATCCTCCGTGCCTTTATTCGACGGCACGGCCCCTGAGCATGGCACTCTGCTTGACGACATTTCCGACGGGCTCCAGCTTGCCCTTGCCTCCCGCAATGTGCATACCAGCGTCACGCACTCGCTCGTTACCGCGCCTGGCGGCTCCGAGCATGTTCAACAATTCCGGGTTGACGGTGTGAACTTAAACGTCGCCAGCGTTGAATTCGGCGATGTCCTTGCGCGAAGTGATCGCGGAATCCAGGCGCGGCTTCCCGATCTCGTCGACCACGCTTACTCTCGCACTGCCATCGAACTTTTCGAGTTTGAGCAAGTTCGCCCCGTGTATCTCGCGCAAGGCTTTCTCCACGTGAAGTTCAACCCGCCCGCTACTCGCGTCGAGGGCAGCGGCCCAAGCGCCCGCGTCGCCGTCACCGTTGCCATCGAGCCAGGATCCGCATTCACATGGAATGGAGTCACGTGGAGCGGAAATACGGTGATTTTGTCGCCGGAACTAAATGCGCTCGTCACCCTAAAGCTCGGCGATCCGGCCGACGAAATGAAAATCCAACCGATCTGGGAATCGGTTCGCGACGACTACGCGCGTCGCGGCTATTTGGACGCCACCGTCACTCCCCGCGCACAATTCGACGACACCGCAAAGCGTGTCAGCTACACCGCCACCATCTCTGAGGGCCCTCAGTTCCGCATGGGCAAATTGGTTCTTACTGGCCTGTCAATTGAAGGTGAGCGTCGCATCCGCGCCGGGTGGAAAATTGAGCCGGGCGCGGTTTTTGACAAAGACGTCTACGATGAATTCATCTCTTCTGGAATCAAGCAGGCCTTCGTCGGCCTGCCCTTTCACTACGAGAAGGTCGGGCGCTTCCTGCAAGAAGACCCGAAAGCGGGCACCGTGGACGTCCTCCTCGATTTCCAATAGCTCCTGTCTAGCATCGTCATCCTGAGCGGAGTGTCCCGCGCTTTTTCTTTTGCGCGAAGCGCCGGGACACGCAGTCGAAGGACCCCTCTTCGATTTTGCTTTTCGCCGTTGTAGCGGCGGGTCGCTGAGTTTTTTCGACCCGGCACCCTCGCTGTTTGCTTGCCCAGCGTGCTGCCCGATTGTCGCCCTCACGCTCCCGCGCGCGCCGATTGCCGCGCCGCGTCTCGTGCTGCGACTATCGTTGTCGCATGGATGCTCACAGTGTCCGCCACGTGCCGCGCGTAGCCACCCGCCAGCGCGCTCGCCACCGGAACGCTATTTCGCCGCGCATATTCGAAAACCAGCGCGTCTCTCTGTGCCAGCCCCTCCAGCGTGAGCGCGAGTCCTCCCAATTGATCTTCGCGGTACGGATCGGCGCCCGCAATATAAAACAAAATCTGCGGCGCGAAGTCCTGGAAAGCCTTGTGCAAATGCTTCTCGAGAATGCCAAGATAATCGCTGTCGCCGAGGCCGTCCGCCAAATCGATATCCACCGTGGACGGCGGCTTGAAGAACGGATAATTGTTTTCTTGGTGAATCGAAAGCGTGAAAACCGTTTCGTCTCCATGAAAAATTGTGGCCGTCCCATTCCCCTGATGCACGTCTGTATCGACGACCATTGCTTGCTGGACCGCCCCATCGTGCTGAAGCCGCCGGATCGCTACCGCCACATCGTGAATCGCGCAAAAGCCCTCGCCATGATCGGGGCACGCATGGTGAAATCCGCCGCCGATATTCGCCGCCCAGCCGTCTCTCAGCGCGCACTGGCCCGCGAGGATAGAACCGCCAGCAGCCAGCCAGCACGCTTCCACCAATTCCTTCGAATACGGCACTTCAAGCCTCGCAATTTCGGCCTCGCTCAACGTTCCCGTCTTCAGCTTTCGAACGTACTCCGATGTATGGACGCGCAGCACATCCTCATCCGCCGCGGGCTCGGGGACTAGAAAATCGCTGGGCTCAGCGATCCCTTGCTCCAATAGGCGGTCGCGTATCATCCGAAACTTCTGCGATGGAAAGACGTGCGTGCCAAGGTTCAAATCGTATCCGTCGGCATAGATCAACTTGAACGGTAGCATGATTCCGCCAGCCTACCGCGAAGCCCCCCTTCGCGCAAACCCGTCTTAGCTTCGCCAACAGCGGTGTGGTAGGCTGCTAGGGATGCAACGCGCCAAAGCCACCATCGTTATCGTTGCTTTGCTGGCGGTCCCTCTGGCGTTGCTCGCGCGCGGCATGGCTTGTGGAGCCCCTTCCTGTCCGATGACGTGCTGCATGCACCATGGTTCGAGCGGAAATCGGCCGATGGTGTGCCACTGCGCCGGGAAATCTTCGAGTCACGTTCCGGATTTCGGTCTGATATCTCCGCTCCCGCCAACCGAACCGGAGGCTTTTGCTGCTATCACGGCTCCTACCTCTCTGAGACAGCCCATGCATACGGAATCTCAGCCGTCACTCCCCGGGTTTGTGTCCGTTCCATTCGAACCCCCCAAAGCCTGACCGTTCTTCAGCGCACTCCAGAAATCAAATCGGAACGGAGAAGTCCATGCGGAAGGCTCATGTGTTTCTGCTCGCCGCGGCGCTGCTCGTCTTTAGAGGGCCCGCGCGAGCAACTGTTTTTGGCGGCGTGCGCGGCGTCGTCCACGATCCGCAGCATCGGCCGATTCCCGGCGCGCAAGTTCAGCTGAAATCGGCCACTTCGGATTGGTCCCAGCAAACGCAGACGAACCAGGATGGTGAGTTTGCTTTCGCTGCGGTGCCGCTCGGCGATTACATCGTCAACGTCACGGCAACGGGCTTTGAAAGTGAGCGCCAAAGCGTCGCAGTCGCCTCGGATTCGTCGCCCGTTCTCCATTTTCCCCTGGCGATTGCCGCCGTAAGCCAAACGGCGATGGTTTCCGCGCAAGCATCCGTAGCGAACGTCGACTCGGCCACGCCAACTACGCTTGTGGATAGGAAAGACATCGCCCTCACGCCCGGCGCGGACCGTACCAACAGCCTTGCAATCGTCACCGACTTCGTGCCCGGCGCTTATCTCACGCACGACCAGCTGCACGTTCGCGGCGGTCACCAGGTGAGCTGGCTGATTGATGGCGTGCCCATCCCCAATACTAATATCGCCAGCAACGTGGGTCCGCAGTTCGATCCCAAGGATATCGATTACCTCGAAGTCGAGCGCGGCAGCTATGAGGCCGATACCGGTGATCGCACCTACGCAGCTTTCAACGTCGTTCCGCGGAACGGTTTCGAGCGGAATAGCGAGGCGCAGCTCATCACCAGCTTTGGCGATTTCTATCAGACCAACGACGAATTCAATCTCGGCGGCCACACTCCGCGCTTTGCTTACTACACCAGCATCAACGCAAACCGCAGCAATCTGGGCCTGGAAACTCCTATCGCGCAAATCCATCACGACGCCGAAAACGGCGTCGGTGGCTTCGGTTCCTTGATCTTCAACGCTACTCCGAAAGATCAACTGCGCTTTGTAACTTCACTGCGCCGCGACTACTATCAGATTCCCTACGATCCCGATCCAAACGATCCGGAAAATCAGCAATTCCAGACCAGTGGCCTGCGCGACGCCCAGCACGAAGCAGATGACCTTGTGGTCTTTTCCTGGGTTCGCACCTTCAATCCCAATGCGGTTCTCACCGTCTCGCCGTTCTATCACTTCAACCGTGCCAACTACGGCGGCTCGCCAAACGACACTCCTGTTCAAACTACCGATAACCGCTCTTCCAATTACGCGGGAGGTCAGGCCACCCTCGCTCTGACGCTGCCCCAAAATAACCTCCAGGTCGGCACCTACACCTTCGCGGAGCACGAGAGCGAATTCTTCGGCTTGCTCCTCAACCCGCTGCCCATTCCGGCGCCGCCTGTGAATCCCATCACGGACTCAGAAACGTCCTCGGGCGCGCTCGAAGCCTTTTTCTTGAGCGATAAATTCAGCGTCGCGCCGTGGCTCACGCTGATTGGCGGATTTCGGGCTACTCACTTCTCCGGAAGCATCACGGAAAATACGATCGACCCCAGACTCGGAGCTGCGCTGCGCGTGCCTTATCTTCACTGGGTTTTTCGCGCCTACTATGGACGCTACTATCAGGCGCCGCCTCTCGTTTCCATCACCGGGCCCCTGCTCTCCGAGATCAATGGCTTGGGTGGCCTTGCTTTCACCCCGCTTCACGGCGAGCGCGACGAAGAGCACCAGTTTGGCGTCACCA
>DATDMO010000184.1:0-7099 GCA_036518755.1 Candidatus Acidiferrales bacterium
GCCGCGATTTCACGGTGAATGCCCTGCTTCTGAACCCTGAGACGGAAGAAGTGCTCGATTTCGTCGGCGGCCGGGACGACTTGCGCGCGGGAATCATTCGCGCGATCGGGCGACCGATGGACCGTTTTGCAGAGGACAAGCTGCGGATGCTCCGCGCTGTCCGTTTCGCGGCGCGGTTTCGATACGCAATCGAAGGCAATACTTTCAGCGCCATCCAAAAACTGGCGCCGCAGGTTCATCAGGTTTCTCCGGAGCGGCTTCGCGACGAGCTTACCAAGCTACTTACCGAAGGCGCCGCGCGCCGGGCATTCGAGTTTCTGGATGAGACGAACCTACTGCCTGAGCTCTTGCCCGAAGTTGCCCGAATGAAAGGCGTTGAGCAGCCGCCGGAATACCATCCGGAGGGAGATGTTTGGACGCACACACTGATGATGATCGAAGGACTGCCCGCCAACTGCCCGCGCACACTGGCGTGGGGCGTTCTACTCCACGATGTCGGTAAGCCTTCGACCTTTACTGCGCCTTCCGGGCCGGGGGACCGCATACGTTTTAACGAGCACGCGGAAATCGGCACACGAATGGCGGAAGAAATCTGCCACCGCCTGCGGTTTTCGAACGACGACACCGCTCAGACCGCAGCGCTTGTGGCCAATCACATGCGATTCAAGGACGTTCTCCAGATGAAGCCCGCCACGCTCAAGCGGTTTGTGCGCCTGCCGCAATTTGAAGAGCATCTACAACTGCACCGGCTGGACTGCCTTTCAAGCCACGGGCATCTGGACAACTATGAGTTCGTTCGGCGCTTCCTGGAGGAGACTCCGCCAGAGCAGGTCCGGCCGCCTAGGCTACTCGACGGAGATGACCTGATAGAACTAGGACTGAGGCCTGGGCCGCAATTCAAGGCGATCTTGGATCGGGTTGAGGAAGCCCAACTAGACGGAATAGTTAACGATCGTGAAGGGGCTATCCGGCTGGTGCGAGAGCTAGCCGATGGTTAAGTTCCTTCTAGTTAGTAGTTTCCAAGCGGTACGCAGGGTCATTGCCATTTGTCGTTTATGAGCGTATTATGCTCATGTATCCTGATAATGCTTCATGAAATGAGATAAATCTTTCTCGCTTTGCTGTGCATCTAACTTTGCTGGCAGCCGATTAGGTTGAGTGGGAGGCGGTTCAGCCCGCTCCGGCGAAATTGCCCTTAGGGGGTCAAAGTGGCGACAACAAGAGTTGTTCCCGGCGAGTTGGCCATTCTCCCGGTACGAGACACGGTTTTGTTTCCCGGCGCGGTGATGCCGCTGCCGGTTGGCCGCGAGAGTTCGCTGGCCCTGTTGGAATCACTGGAAGGGCCAGAGAAGCTTCTCGGCGTGGTAGCGCAACTCGATCCGCGAGTTGAGATTCCGACAGGCTCCGACCTTCACGGCGTAGGCACGCTCGCCAAGGTTCACAAAATGGTGCGTATGCCCAACGGCAACGTGGTGGCGTTCCTGGAGGGGTTGGAGCGGATTCGCGTGCTCGAAGTGATCGGGTTGAAGCCTTTCTTGCGTGCGCGCGTGGAGGCCCAGCCCGATTTGGAAAATCAGCGCGACGCGGAACTGACGGCGCTCGAACGCAACGTACTCGAATTATTCAAGGAGGTCGTGGCGCGGTCGCCGCAGCTTTCCGACGATCTGCAAACCGAAGCCAGCAACATCGATTCGCCGGCGCGGCTGGCGGATTTCGTCGCGTCGACGCTTCCGTCGCTCAACACGATGGTGCGGCAGGAACTGCTGGAGACATTCAGCGTTCGCAAGCGTCTGGAAACGCTCAGCAACGAACTCTCCAAGGAAAAGGAAGTGCTGGAACTCCGAAGCAAGATTCACGACCAGGTGCAGGAGCAAGTGAACCAAAGCCAGCGTGAATTCTTGCTGCGCGAGCAAATGAAAGCGATTCAGAAGGAACTGGGCGAATCGGACGATGCGCAGTCCGAAGTGGAAGAGCTGCGCAAAAAGATGGAAGAGTCCGGTATGTCCGCGGAAGCAAGAAAGGAGTGCGAACGCGAACTCAAGCGGCTGGCAAAGATGACTCCCGCTTCGGCCGAATACATGGTTTCGAGGACCTATCTGGAATGGATGACCTCGCTGCCGTGGAACAAGACTTCCGGCACGGGCGAAGAGCAAATCGACATCGCAAAGGCGCAGGAAATCCTGGACGAGGATCACTATGACCTCGAAAAGGTGAAGCAGCGCATTCTGGACTATTTCGCGGTGAAGAAAATCCAGCCGGGAATGAAGGGTCCGATCCTTTGCTTCGTGGGGCCTCCCGGAGTGGGAAAAACTTCTCTCGGGCAATCGATCGCGCGGGCGATGGGACGGAAGTTCGTCCGCATATCGCTTGGAGGAATGCACGACGAGGCAGAAATTCGCGGGCATCGGCGGACGTACATCGGAGCTTTGCCCGGCCAGATCATCCAGGGCATTCGCCGGGCGGAGACGATGGACCCAGTGCTGATGCTGGACGAGGTCGATAAACTGGGCCGCGACTTCCGCGGAGATCCTTCGGCAGCGCTGATGGAAGTGCTCGATCCGGAGCAGAACTCGACATTCCGCGATCACTACCTGGACGTGCCGTTCGATCTGTCAAAGGTGCTGTTCGTGGCGACCGCGAACTGGATGGACCCGATTCCAGAGGCGCTGCGCGACCGCATGGAAATTCTGGAACTTCCCGGGTACACCGAAGAGGAAAAGATCCACATCGCCAAGCGTTTTCTGATTCCGCGCCAGACCAAGGAGCATGGGATCAAGTTGGGCGAGCAGATCGAGTTCAGCGACGAAGCGCTGCACGATCTGATTCACCACTACACGCGCGAGGCAGGCGTGCGCAATTTGGAACGCGAAATCGCCACGCTGGTGCGCAAGCAGGCCAGGCGAATTGCCGAGGGCAAGATGGAAAAGCTCGAGGTAACGCCCGACGTAATTCGAGAGGCTCTTGGAATTCCCAAGTTCCGCCTGGAGAAGGAAGTGGAAGAGCGCGTGCAGAAACCGGGCGTCGCGGTGGGATTGGTTTGGACGCCGGTGGGAGGCGACATCGTCTTCATCGAAGCCAGCAAGATGCGTGGCGGCAAGCAGTTTACGATGACCGGGCATCTGGGTGAGGTCATGCAGGAGTCCATGCGCGCGGCGCTGAGCTGGGTGCGTGCGAATTCCGAGCGTTACGGCATCGATGCGGATTTCTTCCGCAAGCTCGACCTGCACATCCACGTGCCTTCGGGCGCGGTGCCGAAAGACGGGCCGTCCGCAGGCGTGGCGATGGTGACGGCACTGGTGAGCTTGCTCACCGGACGTCCGGTTCGGCCGCGCGTTGCGATGACGGGCGAAATCTCACTTTCAGGGATTGTGCTGCCGGTAGGCGGAATCAAGGAGAAGGTGCTCGGTGCGAAGCGCGCGGGCATCCGCGAGGTGATTCTGCCTTCGGAAAACGAGCTGAACGTGAAGGAAGATCTGCCGCCGCACATGCTCGAAGGTGTTGAAATTCACTTCGTCCGCACCGCGGAACAGGCGCTCGAAATCGCGCTAGGCAAATTCGACAAGCCAGTTCGGCCAGTGCCGGGCAGGGCCTCCAAGGAAGAGCGTCCCACAATAGGTCCCGTACACTAAACTCACGCTGAAGCACGCCGCAAGCTTGCTCATTCAATCAAGAACGAAGAAAGGCCCGGGCAGAAATGCTCGGGCCTTTTTTCTTTTTGGTGCACCAGAAGCGTTTCCTGTTGCGGGCGAGGCCGCATTCGCGTACGTAGGTGGTAGCCACGACCGGTATTTTCGCCGGCGTGGAACCATTCATGCCTTATCGTCCCCGAGAACTGGTGGTGCGGGCCCGCGAAGCGGCCGCAATCTTGCTGGCAACCCTCGATCGCAATGAGATGGTTGCCCGCTTTCTGGATATGTATGCCGCTGAGAATCGCCGGCCGGGGCGCGCCGACCAGCCGGCTTTCTATCGCGAGCAGCTTCAGACCATTCGCCGTGAATCCATCTTGGCGACGGTGCTGCGAATCGAAGCTGCGCTTCCGGCCCGGCTAAAGGTAAGCGTGACGGTGCGGGGAGCAAAGAGCCCGCGAAAAAAAAAGACAGGAAAGAGGGGCGGTTCGCGCCCAACGAAGAAAAAAGCGAACCTCGAGCTGGCAATACCTTTTCTGGATCTTTTTCGCGAGGAATTTTTCGTGGCATTGGGCCAGTCGCTCGACTGGACGGACGAGGACGCCCGAGAGTTTTGGCACGATCTGGAATTGTACGAGAAACTCTCAGCACCCGACTCAGGGCGCCAGTCCGGTCGCGCCGCACGCCTCCGGGCGTCAGGACCTTTTGTCGACCGAGTGGCGCTGCTGCTCGATCCTTCGCTGATGGATCAGGCCCGGCAGGCCGCCGGCAAATTTCAGCTTGAACTGAACGAGGCCGCCGACCGAGTGCTTCGAAAAATTTTTTCCCGCCGCAGACGCTGATGTCTAAGGGCGCGCTTCGAGCACAATATTGAACGGAGTTTCCGCAGCGCGACGAACGCGCTTGAATCCGGCCGCAGTGAGCAGTTTGGTCAGCCTCCCCTGGCCGGCCTGCGCGCCCAGCCCGAGTCCCACTTCCTGCGATAGAGAGGCGGGCGTGCACAACATTGTAGAAGCCCCGTAGAAAACCCGCCCGATGGGATTGAGATTGTCTTCCAGCTTGTCGTGCGCGAATGGCTCGACGATCATCCATGCGCCGTCGGGGGCAAGCGTTTCCAGCACGTGACGCGCGGCGCCTTCTGGATCGCCCATGTCGTGCAAGCAATCGAAGAACGCGACGAGGCTATAGTCCTTGCCTGGATAGTCCTTCGCTTTCGCCACCTCGAATCTCACACGATCCGCCACGCCGACCTTGACTGCGGCCTCTCGCGCCATTTCGATGGACTTCGCGTGATAGTCGAAACCGACGAACGTGGATTTCGGAAAAGCCTGTGCCATCAGGATGGTTGAAGTTCCGAGACCGCAACCGACGTCGGCAACCTTCGCCCCTGCTTTCAGTTTCGCTTCCGTGTCACCAAGGGCTGGAATCCACTCGGTAATCAAGTGGGCGCGGTAGTTGGGACGAAAGAACCGCTCTGTGCCCACAAAGAGCATGTGGTCGTGCTCGTGCCACCCTACGCCTTTACCGCTGCGGAAGGCTTCGGAGATTTTGGGCTCGTCCTTCATGCAGGCGCTGACCGCCTGGAAGAAGCCCGGCAGAAAAACAGGACTCATCTCATCGGCGAGCGCCATTGCCTGCTCCGGCGGAAGAGTGAATTTTCCAGATGCTGAATCGTAGGTGACGAATCCGCCTGCGGCTTGGGCCGAAAGCCATTCACGGACGTATCGCTCGGTGGTTTGCGTTTTCGCGGCAAGCTCCGCGGGCGTCACGGGGCCCGCTCCGGCCATGGCTTTGTAGAGTCCGAGCTTATCGCCGACGATGATGAGAGCGGCATTGATCGCGGCTCCCATTTCTCCTACGGCTTTCATCACAAAATCGTGGAGCTTGGCTTCGTTGAGCGGCTGGGCGGCGGGTGTAGACATGGTTTCCTCCAGTGGGGGTATTCGGGAAAGACAACCTAGAAGAGTTGGATTCTACCGGTGACGATTCAGCAAGTCAACGAGCGGCGAAAGCCCCGCTCGTTTGCGGTTTTTGCTATCCTCGCGGCGATGCTGTACGTCTTCTACATCCTCGTTGTGATGCAGATCGCGCTGGGACTTTACTCTCTTTGGGATGGGTTCGCGTGGTTTCGCATGGTGCGACGGCGGCTGCGTTCACACGCAGGCTTTTACGCGCCTCTGGCGGCGGTGATTTGTCCGTGCAAAGGGGTCGAGCCCGGGTTGAAGGAAAACCTTGCCGCGCTAGCGCAGTTCGATTATCGGAATTACGAAATCTATTTTTCCATTGGCAGCGAGCGCGATCCCGCAGCGAAAATCGCCGGGGAAGTGAAGGATGCGAGCCAGAAACCTGTTCACATCGTCTTTGCGGGCCCTCCTGAAGGTTGCAGCGGCAAAGTTCAGAATCTGAAAAAGGCCGTGGAGTCACTGCCCGAGAATATCGAGGTGCTGGTTTTCGTGGATTCAGACGCGCGCCTTTCGCGAGGCTGGCTGGCAAAACTGATTGCGCCGCTGCAAGACAGCCGCCTGGGCGCAACTACGGCGTACCGATGGATCATCCCGAGTGGTTCGATTGGTTCGGGAGGATTTTCGAGCGCGCTGGCATCAGCATGGAACGGCGCGATTGCGACGCTACTCGGGCGGTCACGCGAAAATTTCTGCTGGGGGGGCGGCACCGCGATCCGGCGGAAGACTTTCGAGGACGAACAGATCCTCGAAGCATGGAAGGGAGCGGTCAGCGACGATCTGGCATTGACGCGTACTCTCGAAGCAGCCGGCAAGCCGATTTTGTTTTGTGCAGAGTGCCTGGCCGCGACCACACATCCGTGGACCCCCGCGAGCCTGCTCGAATTTACGAACCGGCAAATGTTAATCACGAGGGTCTACTCTCCGCGACGCTGGTTGCTGGGCGCGGCGGCGAACGTCAGCTACTCGCTGACCTTGATTTATGCCGCCGTCGTGGTCCTGATGACGATGGCCAGCGGTGATCCGTGGGTGCAGTTTGCGCTGATGACGTTTTTGGTGGTGTTGCTTTCCGCGATTAAGGGCGCCCTTCGGACGATTGCGGTTGTGGAGATGCTGCCTGAGTGGCGAAATCAGCTCAACCAGTGGAGTTGGGTCTGGATCGTGCTGGCGCCCGTGGCGCCATTCCTCTACACGTGGAACTTCATTGCGTCGCTCTTGACGCGCCGGATTCGCTGGCGCAATATCCGCTACGAGCTTGTCTCACCGAGCGTCACGCGCGTGCTGAACCGCTACTGATGGCGGCTGCCGTGTAATCTTATTGTCCCGCCACGCGTAGTTAGGGAAGAAAAGACCCCCCACCCTTCGACAAGGAGAACACAAATGTCCAGCTCTCCAGTTGCAGCCGTCGAGGCGCCTGAGCCCTCCAGCGCCATCGGCAGAATGTTCGGTGCGCTTTTCAGCCCGCTGAAAACTTTTGAGTCGATTGCGCAACGCCCTACCTGGCTTCCGCCG
>DATDMO010000185.1:0-3326 GCA_036518755.1 Candidatus Acidiferrales bacterium
AGAATACAAGGACGAGAGTGGCAAGGCGAATAGGTTTCATGCCGATTGCCGATTGCTGATTGGGCCCGTCGTTGCGATTATCCGCGGTCCTTCTACGACCTTCTGTATTTTTCAATCCGCAATCGTCAATCGACAATCGTCAGTTACTCGTACCGGAGCGCTTCAACCGGATTGAGCTTTGCGGCGCGAGAGGCCGGATAGATGCCGGCAGCTAAACTCACGATGATGGCAAAAGCAATCGCTGCCAGCACCAGCCACCACGGCACGGCTGAAATTTCAACCGTAGGCAGTTCCTGCCGCTTGAGATAGACGTTGGTGCCGAAGGTCAGCGCGCGTCCGATCAGCCAGCCGAACCCGACGCCAAGAATTCCGCCCAGCAGGCCCATCACGCCCGCCTCGGCGAAAAATAATTGCTTCACGTCCCGGTCGGCTGCCCCCAGGGCTTTGAGGATTCCAATTTCGCGGCGGCGCTCGAGGATGGCCATGACGAGCGTATTGACAATGCCGAGCGTGGCGACGACCAGCGCGAGGCTTCCGAAAATTCCCAGCAGGAAATCGAAGACCGAAAAAAACAGCCGCAGGTTCCGCGTAGTGTCGAGCAACGAAAAAGCGGCAAAGCCCATCTTCTTGATGGCCGCTTCGACGCTCTCGACTTCCCTCGGACTTTTCACGCGGACCGTCAGGCTGCCATAGGATGGTTGCGAGGCCTGCCCGCGCATCATCTCGCGCAGGTCGCTGGCCTGCGCGATGCGCAACTTCTCCGCCACGTCAAGCGGGATAAAGACGCGGCTGCGGCCCATCCCGCCAAAACCGCCCTCGGGTTCGGTGGAAATGATTCCCACCACGCGCAGCCTCTTTTCGCGCAGGATTACCGTGAAGCCACCCGCGGAAGCGTCGGGCAACGTGTTATCAGCCGCGCCGCTTTTCTGACCGGGATTTGGATTTCCGGGCGGTGGAAGCGCGTGCCGCTCGGGGTAGCGCAACACTAGGTCGTTACCGATCACCGAGCCGGGATCCTTGGAGAGATCTTTGGCAAACTCAATTTGCAGGATGGCCTCGTCGGCCGAGGCGCCGGAAAAGAACTTTCCTTGCATGCCATCGAAGGCGCCGTCGGTGCTTGCGGAAGCCGGCACGCCCGCCACCATCGTAGGGAACGACTTGTCGCCGTAACGCGCTTCCGTGGCGAAACGAATTTGGGGGTAGACTTCTGTGACGTTAGATAGTGTCGCAATATCCTGGCGCGCATGTTCATCCAGCTGGCGGAAATCACTGGTAACCGGCGCTTCGTTGTTTCTCCTTCGCCCGAAATCGTTCAATCCCGATTTGGGCGCGACGAAGATTGCATTGAAAAGTCCGGATCGTTCCAGGCGCTGGTTGGCGAGCTGTTGCAGGCCGACCCCGAGCGAGAGCATGGCGACCAGCGAGGCCACCCCCACCGCGACCCCCAGCGTGGTGAGCGAATTCCGCAGCACCGCTTCGCGTAGATTCCGGACCGCCAGTTCCGAAAGGTCGCCGGCTTTCACGGGTGCGCTCCGTCCGTGGAAAGTTTTCCGTCCGCCATCACCGCCAGGCGGTGGGCGAACCGTTCCGCGAGTAATCGTTCGTGTGTCACCATCACAATCGTCATCTTGAGCGACTGATTAATCTCGCCGAGCAGTTTGAGGATCTCGTCGCTCGTCGTGCTGTCGAGATTTCCCGTCGGCTCGTCAGCGAGGAGAATTTTCGGACGATTCACGAGCGCTCGCGCCACCGCCGCCCGTTGCTGCTCGCCGCCGGAAAGTTCGCCCGGGCGATGGCCCAATCGGTGCGTGAGGTGCACGCGTTCGAGGGCCTCTCGCACCCGGGCGGCGCGCTCGCCTCGGTCCACTTCCGCCAGGCGCATCGGAAGCTCGACGTTTTCCTCGAGCGTCATCCTTGGCAGAAGGTTGAATGCCTGGAAAACCATTCCGACCGTGTGACTGCGGTAACGCGCCAGATCGAGCGAAGACATCCGGGCGAGGTCGCGCGATTCGACCATGATCGCGCCCGAAGTAGGCCGGTCGAGGCCGGCAATCAGATTCAAAAGGGTGGACTTCCCCGAGCCTGAGCTGCCCAGCAGCGCGAGAAATTCGCCTTCGCCGACCGCGAGCGACACGTCGTCCACGGCTCGCACCGCCGTCGCGCCCATCAGGTAGTGGCGCGAGGCGTGATCCACGCGCACGGCAATTGAAGTATCGGGCACCTGAACTCCTTCCCTAATCCTACTACGTGTCCCGCCGTTCGCGGGTTTCGGGAGGCGAGAAATTTTCTGCCTCTAATCTGACTGCCTCGGTTCGCCATGGCACGAGCGCTTAGTTCACCACACCAAAAAGATTGACACTCACGAAATTCGCGTATTAGGATGGCGCCCTCAAGTTAATCGAAGACGGGAAAATGTCCTTCAAGCCGAGAATCCTTGTGCTGGAAAACGACGCCCCCACACGCGCCATGGTCGAAGCGACGCTGACGCGGATAGACGTCATTCCGAACGGATTCGACACTGCGGCGGCAGGATTGGAAGCTCTCGAGCACGAGAAATTCGACGGCGCTTTTGTGGATTGGGACAACCTGGATCTGGCGGGCGTGGAGTTGGTGCGGCGTGTCCGCCACTCGCCCTCGAACGTGCAGATCCCGATCGCCATGTTCACCGCCTCGACCGACACGCGCGTGATCGCCGACGCCTTCAAAGCCGGCGTGACGCTATTTCTCTCCAAGCCCTTCGGCGCGCGAGAACTCGAACGCCTGCTCAACACATGCCGCGGCACCATGCTGGAGGAGCGGCGGCGTTACCAGCGCGTGGTTCTTTCCGTGCCGATCGTCTGCGAATGGGGCAAAAAACGCGGCTTCAGGAGAATCACAGGGAGGACTGTCAACGTTTCTAATTCAGGAATGTTGATGCGGCTTCATCCGCAGCCCGATACGGGCACTGCCGTGGTCTCGGAACTGATCCTTCCCAATTCCCGGCAGCCGCTCAAGCTGGAGGGAACCGTGGTTCGAGCCAGTTCCAATCACCAGGTGGCCGTGCAGTTTGCTCACCTCACGCCCACGCAGCGTGAGTTGCTCGAAGACTATATTGGTAGCCCGAAATCCGAAGTGGTCACGAGCGGATGGATGAAGGGCTAATTTCTGCCCGCTCCCGGTCTCCCTTTTCTGCTTATCAATTTGGACTTGCACCCGCCGCGGCTGCCGTCGTCGCTGCCCGACCTGAAGGGGCTACGAACGACGTTTCAGCGGCGTGATGCGTGCGGCGAATTTCACCCTCCAGTTCCTTGATCTCCGTGAGGTCGCGCTGCATCTCGCTCCACCCG
>DATDMO010000186.1:0-3292 GCA_036518755.1 Candidatus Acidiferrales bacterium
GGGCACCGAGGTGGACGGCCAGATTATCAAGATTAAGAGTCCGTCGGCGGGACGGCGCACGGCTGCCGCTTTGGACGCCGACTTCACGCCCGCGCGCAAAACCGAGATCGAATTCGACGAGCTGATTCTGCCGGACGGAAAACGCTTGGCCGTTCATACGGTGGTTACGCCCGGATCCGGGCAACCCATTCAGTTTGTCTCCGCGGCGGAAGCGAATCAGGGCAAGGGCGTGAAGGACGCCGCGGCGATGAAAGCACGCGCGGCCAAGCAGCAAGCCAAGCAGCAATGGGACAGCGCGATGGAGCAAGTGAAACGGCCGGGCAAGCTTCGCCGGATCGAGCGGTACGCGGTGGCGCAACTTCCCATTCACCCGCAGTACTTGCCGGAAGGCGTGGTGTATTTCGCCGAACTGCAGCAGCCGCTCAGTTTTGGCAGCGAGCCGCTGACGCCAGCGCTGGCATCGTCGATCGGCGCGCCGCCTCCGGACGGCAGCGTCGTTCATGCGCGTCTGATCACGCCTTTGAGTTCAGCGACCACGCAAAAGGGCGCGGATGTGGAAGCCATGGTTTCGCAGCCGCTCTTTGACGACGGACGTTTGATTCTTCCAGAGGGAAGCTTGCTGAAGGGTTCGGTGGTACAGGTGCAGGCGGCGCGACATCTGAGCCGCAACGGGCAACTGCGGATGGCGTTTCACGAATTGAGTCTGCCGAGCGGAGTGGAGCAGAAAGTGGAGGCGACGCTGGCGGGCGTCGAGGCGGGAAAGGCCAGCAATCTAAAGCTCGATTCCGAAGGCGGAGCGCAAGCGACTACTTCAAGGTCGCGCTACCTTGCAACCGCGATCTCGTTAAGTCTTGCCGCGGCGTCGTTCGCCGGCGATTCCGACGCGGGGGCGGGAGGCAATCCCGCAGGCAACACGAGCAACCGCGTAGCCGGCGGAGCGGGCGGATACAAGTTGATCGGCATCGCGCTCGGACTTGCCGTTCATTCGCATCCTTTGGGCATGGCCATGGGCGCTTATGGAGGCGGGATGTCGATTTACACACACTTCATCGCGCGAGGCCACGACGTGGTCTTTCCGAAGAATACCGCAATGGAAATTGGCATCGGGACTCGCCGACCGGCGGCAGATGTCGCGGCGCCGGCGAAGTAATGCGATGACGCTGCTTCCTTTCTGACAATACGTTCGATTCGAGTCGGCGGTAACTTCACGCGTGCTTTTTGCGTCTGCGATCAAGCGATTGCTAAAGCTGTGTTTGTTCTGCTATAAGTCGGCGCGATCTTGGATTTAGGAGAAGACCACGCGATGATTAGGAAACTTTTCGTTCTAGCAAGTTTGAGTGCGATGGCCCTGATTGCGGTGATGGGCATCGCAACGAAGGTCGAGGGCGCCGCTAAGCAGGGGAATTCCATGTCTTCAAGTAGCTGCGACCGCACCTGCCTGAATGGATTCGTGGATAAGTACTTGGATGCTGTGGTGGCGCACGATCCTTCGCAGATTCCCGTGACTCAGTTTGTGAAGTTTACCGAGAACGGCCAGCATATCGAACTGGGCGACGGCTTCTGGCGAACCGCGACCGCGCGGGGGAAATACAAGTTCTATGTGGACGACGTGCCCGCGGGCCAAGTTGGTTTTCTCGGAACCATGGAAGAGGCGGGCCAGCCCGTGATCGTCGCGCTGCGGCTGAAGATCGATGAGCAGAAGATTTCGGAAATCGAAACGATTGTCGCGCGCGGCACAATGGCTGCGGGCGGGGCGAAGAACCTAGAGAAAATGGGCACCCCCCGCCGCGCTTTTCTGGAAGAAGTTCCGCTGGCCGATCGCGTCTCGCGGCTCGATTTGATCAAAACAGCGAACAAATATTTCTCGGGGATGCAGCAGGACAACGGCAAGGGCGACTATTCGTTCTTCGCCGACGATTGCGATCGCCTGGAGAATGGCATGCAGACCACGAACAATCTGACTCCCATGCCTGGGCTAACCGCCTCCGGACAACCGCGGCCCGCCCCATCGCGCAGGTACGATCCGGCGAAGAATCCGACGATGTATTCCGCCGGATGGTCGTGCAAGGACCAGTTTCGCTCCGGCCTGCTTCATTTCGTGACGCGCATCCGCGACCGCCGCTATCCTATTGTTGACCGGGAACGCGGAATTGTTTTCAGCTTCGCGTTTTTCGATCATTCGGCGGGGGATACTCGTAACTTCGAGACTCCCGACGGACGCGCGGTTACGGCGGGGCCCACAACGCCGTGGACGTGGGAACTTGCGGAGCTTTTCAAGGTCGATCACAACCAGCTGCATGAGATCGAGGCGGTGCTCACGCAGGCGCCCTACGGAATGGGCTCGGGATGGAGCAGTTGGGAAGACTCCCGATCCGATCAGCCGCAGTGGTGACGTGCAAGAGCTCGCGTCCTGGCCTCGCGGCGAGTTTTTAGGGTATTGCCCGCTTGGCATGCCGTATGCACCAAAGCGCCGGCGAGGACGATTCCCCATTTGCCACACGGTCGAGATGTCTTAGGGCATTTCGGCTTCGGCGGTTTCTATCCAGGGCTCCTGCGCGGGGAGACGCAAGAACACGGCTTCTTCCAGGTCGTGCGCGCTTTTTGCCTGGTCGGGATAATTGCAGACGAAAATTACGGAGGCGAAGTTGTTGTTGACGCCCACGAGTCTTAGCGATTGCTCCAGACCAGCCTTTAGCCGATTCGCGGTTGCCGTGTCCGTGTCCGAGAGCAGTAGGCCGAAAATTGCCCGGTCGAGAAGATACATCGAATCGGTAGGGCGCATGGTGCGCTCGATGGCGCGGGCCACGTCGCCCAGCGCAGCCATCTCTTTGTTTGCGTCGACTGAGTTCCCGGTGAAGACGATTTTAACGACCATGACCGACAGCGGCCGCTGCCCTGTGGCGGCGCGACGGTAATCCATTGCCAGGCGATCCTGGAAGTGAGTTAGGTCCGGAATCGTATGCAGCAAATCCGTGTTGCCGCGGTTCTGTAACTCGACGTTCTTCTGCAACTGCGACACGAGCTGCTGCTTCACATTCCGGAACGTCCTCTGACGGTCGAGCAGATAGGCCGCAATCAGGAGCGAGAGGACGCAGAACCCGAAGAAAGCGAAACGCAGCGGCCACTTTTGCGCTTCGTCCGGATGCACGAACACCAGCGGATACATCAGCAGCGCCAGGCCCGCCGCCATCACCAAGACAACAACGGCTGCCAGGATCGTTAGTTGGCGCTCGCGGCGCTCCAGTTTGTCGAGTTCAGTTAAATTGAATGCGACCATCGCCTAATCTCCCCG
>DATDMO010000187.1:0-3058 GCA_036518755.1 Candidatus Acidiferrales bacterium
AGCGGATTCCAGCCGGCGGGGTCGTGTTTGAGCAGGAGGGCCATGGCGGGGTTCTCTAGCGAGGCGCCTGGTGCGTTATTTTCAAGTGCCCGCTACTCACGATTGCGCACCAGCGGGCTTCTAATCCGCCCCGGTGCCGCCCCGAAGTATTTTGGGGCGGATTGCTTTTCGCTAAGTGCTTGATTTTGTGGCGCGCTCGGAGAGATTCGAACTCCCGGCCCTCGGATTCGAAGTCCGATGCTCTATCCAGCTGAGCTACGAGCGCTTTTGAGGTTCGATTACCAGACTTGATCGCCGACGGAAAGCAGCCAAAAAGCTGTTCAGATTTGCAAGCCGCGCCACTGCGATCGCGTTCGGTCCCCGCCGGCAAGCGCGATGAATTCGCTTCCGATAGAACCGCTCAGAAGCAGGGGAAACGTCCACCCTGTGCACGGTAAGTCGCAGCACCTTGCGAACAAAAGTTGGTCGAGGGTCCGTCATAATAGGCGAAGGTGCCCGGGACCGGGCCGGGTCCGTAATTGTGGTTGTAGCTGATCGGATATGGCAGTCCGTATGCGTAGCCGTGATGGTGATACCGCCGTGCCTGCGCCTGGTCGGGAATTGTGGACAGCGAGAGCAGAACGGCGGCGGCAAAACTCAGTCGGATCATCGGGACCTCCGGAAGAAAACGGGAACATCTTAGGCCAATCGGCGCTCCCATCCAGAGGAATTCAACCGGGAAAGTGTGAAAAACCGCCCGAAACGCCGACACTTGGCCCAAAAGGCATGCTTAACCAAATTCAAACACAGTCCGGCCAGAGTTGTGCCCTCCGGTCTCTATAAGAACCGCTCCGTCCAAGGCTTTTCCTAACGGGTCTTCGTTTCCGACGAACTATGCGCATCACGCTCCTCGCCGCCGCATTCCTCTTGTGCCTGGCCGCAGGTCCAGCGCGGGCGGACCTGCACATTACGCGTGACCACGGCGGGTATGTCGAGGAATACAAGACGAAGTATGCGCATATCCGCGATCGCCGCGAACGCGTCATCATCGACGGCATCTGCAATTCGGCCTGCACGCTCGTATTGGGTATCGTGCCGATGAACAAGATTTGCGTGACGCCGCGCGCCAGCCTCGGTTTCCACCAGGCTTATTACGACAAGGCATACACGTTCGGCATGAAGGTCACGAGCTCGGAGGGGACATCGGATTTGATGTCCTATTATCCGGATACGGTGAAGGACTGGATCCGCCGAAACGGCGGCCTGACCACCGAAATGAAGAAGATCAAGAACGGCCAAGAACTCTGGAAGATCGTCGACCCCTGTCCGGAAGAGTGGTGAACCACTCAAACGTTTCGTTTGAGCATGATCTCCGCGCAAACGCGTTCGCGTTTGTCGCGACGAAAAACCGGTTTCCACTTTTTCGGATCATGCTCTCAGCTCGATCGTTCCCGACATCACCGGAACACAACGGCCGCCGATATAGGTCGCGGTCACGGTGCCGTTTCTTTTTTCGGCCTCGGCCTGCAAGAGGCTCGGCCGTCCCATCTCGACGCCTTGCGCAACGGTCTTTGCGATCCGCAAATCCGGCTCAGACCGCAGCTTCGCCAATAGCCCGATGAGCGCGACGTTGGCGCTGCCGGTTGCCGGGTCTTCGGCAATGCCGTGATGTGGCGCGAACATGCGCGCTCTGATGTCAACGCCGTCTTCCGCCACCTGCGTGTAGATGAAGATGCTTGTGACCGGAAGCTTTGCGATATCACGCGTGAAGACATCGGGGCGTGCGGTTGCCGCCACGAGTCTCGCGCGATCTTTCAATTCGGCCAGGATAAAAGGCGTGCCGCAAGACGCGACGATGGGAGAGTGGTTTCGGCTTTCGATATCCTCGACCGACAACGAACAGGCCGAAGCGATCAGTTCGGGTGAAATTTCCGCGCCCAATGTCAGCAATTGAGGAGAAGCGAGCCGCGCGCCAGAGACTTCGTCGTTGTCCGTCAGAAAGGAGATCGGAACGATACCGGCCTTTTCTTCGAATCTGACACCGTCCCTCCCAATCGCGCGGCCATAGCTCGATCCCGCGCGCGCAAGCGCGAAGGCGGTGCCGACATTGGGATGTCCGGCAAACGGCATTTCATAACGCGGGGTGAAGATTCTTACCTCCGCGGTATTTGCGGGATTCTTGGGCGGAAGCACGAAAGTCGTTTCCGCCAGATTGAATTCGGCGGCGATCGCCTGCATCTGTCCGCCGGAGAGGCCTTGCGCGTTCAGCACGACAGCGAGCGGATTGCCGGCGAACTGAGCGGCTGTGAAGACGTCGATCGTGACGAAGTTCAATTTCATGCAAATTTCGACCTGTGAGGGCGATGCGAGCTTCGCCCGTGCCGCAGCAATTTCTCGGCCAACCAAGACAAGGCGATCTGACCCGATCTGAAGCAAAAGCCCCCGGCTTCGCGAGCCGGGGGCTTTGTCGAGAGAAGCTCTCAGCGCCTGGACTTCCTGGCTTTCTTTTTCTTCTTGGCGGCTTTTTTGCCGCCCTTTTTGGCGGATTTTTTCGCAGCCTTCTTGGATTTCTTTGCCGCTTTTTTCGGGGCGGCTTTCCTGGCGGCCTTTTTCTTCTTGGCCTTTTTGACCGCCGGTTTGGCAGCCGCTTTCGGCGGCTCAGCCGGAGGGCTTATAGCCTCGGGCATCGGTTCAATAAGTGGTTTCTCGTCGTCCATGTCGTCCCCCACGGTTGGTCGAGGAGACAACGATAGCGGGATTCTTGGTGCTGTCAAAGCGATGGCGCCTATTGGCTCATCGCACGAGCCTCTGCATAGACCTTGAGCACGCACTCTCGATCCTCGCGGTGGTGGATAATCGGCTCCGTATTGGTCGTGCCGGGAGCGTCCGCGACAATTGTGCAACCCTGGGAACCAGCCTCTGACATAAGCGCCTTCGGGCCGAACGTCTTGTCTGGGAGATTGGGATTGAGCGCTCGGATACTATACCGGACCATCGAAAACAAATGAGAATGCCTGGCACCGCAGACAAGTCATAGCGGTCCGCGCAAGGCAGACCGCTATGCCGGGCATTCTGTTGG
>DATDMO010000188.1:0-3689 GCA_036518755.1 Candidatus Acidiferrales bacterium
CTTCGAGCGTTCCATTTTCCGCAATCACATTGTACGTATACCCCGACATATACAGCACTCGAAGGTTGGGATAAAGCGCCGTTAGATGTTTGGCCAGATCGTGCCCGCTCATTCGCGGCATCACTACGTCGGTCAA
The DNA here is from genome assembly GCA_036518755.1 of Candidatus Acidiferrales bacterium. Classification (GTDB taxonomy): domain Bacteria; phylum Acidobacteriota; class Terriglobia; order Acidiferrales; family UBA7541; genus Palsa-295. Next base: position 137 of record DATDMO010000188.1, read on the forward strand.
CAGCAGGTGAATCTCCGAGCCACGCCGGCCGGCCAGCCGCACCGCCTCTTCGGAATCCTGCGCCTCGATGACAGTGTAACCATGTTCGGAAAGGACCATGCGGGCAAGCTCGCGCACCGCAGGTTCATCCTCAACAAGCAGGATGGTTTCCCGCCCGCTCCTCGTGGCCGGTTCGGCAGCCTCAACCCTCGCTGGCAATGGCACGGAATCTTCAACCCGAGGCAGATACACTTTAAACGTGGTGCCCTTTCCCAGCTCGCTCTCAACCCAGATGTGCCCCCCGCTCTGCTTGACGATGCCGTATACCGTGGACAAGCCCAGGCCGGTGCCGCGGCTGCTTTCCTTCGTGGTATAGAACGGTTCGAATATATGAGGGAGCGTGTCGGCGCCTATTCCGACACCAGTATCCGTCACGCTGAGCATCACGTAGGAACCTGGCTTGATAGCTGCCTGATCGTGAGCAACGACGGAGCCCAGTTCGACGTTCCTGGTCTCAATCCACAGCTTGCCCCCATCAGGCATGGCGTCGCGCGCGTTGACGATCAAGTTCAGGATGACCTGCTCGATTTGGCCGGGGTCGGCTCTCACGGCGCACAGATTTTGGTCGACTCGCGTCCTCATCTCAATCGTTTCGCTCATCAAACGCCGCACCATCTTATCCATATTCAAAACAATGTTATTCAAATCCAGCACCTTCGGTTTCAAAACTTGCCTGCGGCTGAACGCCAGCAATTGACGCACCAGCGTGACCGCCCGTTCTGCCGCGTCAGAGATCTGCTGGATATTTCCGCGAAGCTCGGGATGCGTTGAGGCGCGATTCAGAGCCAGCTCCACATAGCCCTTGATGATGGTCAGTAGGTTATTGAAATCGTGCGCCACTCCTCCAGCGAGCCGGCCCACGGCTTCCATTCGACGCGCCTGCTGCAACTGGTCCTCCAACGCCCGCCTTTCCGTGATATCGACGATGATTCCTTCCATGAGCGGATGGCTTTCGCTTCCGGGCACGAAAACCGCATTGTCGCTCACCCAAATGATCCGCCCGTCTTTACGCCTGAGCCGGTACTCCGCTTGAAAGCGCCTGGCGCGCATGCAGTTTTCTTCTGCGGCTTCGACGAGCGGCTGATCTTCCTCAGCGACAAGACGAATCCAATCCTCGGATGCGGCCAGCCATTCTTCCGGCGTATAACCAAATATGGCTTCTACCTGCGGACTTACATAGACCCATTTGCCCCGCAGGCCTACTTCCGCGATGTAACTGACCGCCGCCACCTGCTCGACGAACAACTTGTACTTGGCTTCGGTCTCGGAGTGTGCCCGCTCGGCCTTCAGGCGATCGCTGATGTCTCGGACCACGCACACCACTCCGCCCTGCGGCATCGCCGTGATGGCCATCTCGAGGGGAATCCGAGTCCCGTCCCGGCGGCTCAGAGACACTTGTTCCGACCACCTGCCTGTCTTCGCGAGGGAATCACGGACGTGATCTTCGAGCAGTTCTGTGTCTTTTACGTCGTAGACTTCACGCCAGCTCTTCCCGATGATTCCGCGGGCGCTTTCAAATCCCATCATTTTTGCAAATGCGGAGTTGGCGTAGAGATGCTCACCTTTCGCACCCACGATGGAGATGCCGTCTGCCGCAGAATCCATCGCTAGCGCGTGGATCAACACCTCACTCGCGCTTTTTGCCTCGCGGTGTTGGCTAATCCCCAGCCGCGCCGCGTAACACACAATGGAGACTGCCAGGAGCGAAAAACGAAGCAAGCGCCATTCCGCCTGCAGTTGAGAAACCTGAAAAAGAATGATCAAAGGCGCCAGCGCCAGCGTGCCGTTCGTGACCAGGAGTTCTCCAAGCGCCTTCCGCCGCAGGTGTGAGCCGCTTCCCTCCCCGGCATTCGGCTTCCACTCCGCAGCCCATATCGCCCCGACGAGAAAGGGCAGAGTCCACATCAAATCCCGCAGCGTTCCCGTTGGTTTGGACTGAATGCTTTCCAGATATTGTGCGGCACCATAGAAAACCGTCATGGTCAGTGCGTAAACGGCTAGGCCGCCATAGAGTTTTCGAAAATGCTGCTTCCTCGCGCTCAGGGCCCTTAAAGACGCCAGCGCAGTGACCAGGAGATCTTCCACGTTCTCCACGCGCATCTCTCGGAGAAACGCCGTGTGCTCGTCCAGCCGGTGTGCCGGCAGGAAGTAAAATTCCACGAAAATGAAGAAGAAAACGATGCCGATCTGGATGAAGTCGAGGGCGGTCTCCACCCCGATGCGCGGTGAATCTCTGTCCTGATCCAGGAACAAAGCCATGGCGAGGAGCACGTCCTCGAAACCAAACAGAAATCGCACGGCGGAGGTTAAGGGAGGTTCGCTGTGCAGCACCACCTCGTAGTACATCCAGCCGAGGTTCGCGACGCCCCACATCGAAATGCCCATACCGACCAACAGCCAGAACGGCCGGCTCAGGCCGCGTCCGCGCCGGGACGCTCCAAAGGCCATCACCGCGGCAAAGCCGCAGGCAAAGATTTGCAGGAGGTTTGCGAGGAGAGATCCCGTCGTGGAAGTTCCAAGCGTCGCTGCTTCAAGAAGGTGCAGCGACACAATGATGATGACGGCAAGGATCAGGGGCTTCCGGGGCATTCCTGGTCGTACTTTCAGTTCCGGTTTAAATTTCTTGCGTAAACTATTTTAGGGGGAGCTTCCACAAGCGCTTGCATAAGCCTCAGGCAAGTGTGCCTTGGCGGATACTGGGTTCTAAATCGGTTTAATCGAAGACACCGTGGCGCGAATTCGGCATTTACCGCACTTAGCGCCCTTCAAACGGGTAGCGGTCCTGCGCCTGCACGGCCGCGGCCACGTTCCGCCGCAGCGCAATAGTGTTCACCGGAGCGCGCTTGGCAAAGCGCTTCAGGACTGCCATTTGCGTGGTCAGCATGTCGCCTTCGTGTACCGCGGCGATGGCGCGTTTCGCCTCGTGCTCAACGCGTTCGGCAGCATCGTTGATGAACACTTTTGCGGCGTCGATCATGGTTTGCGAACTGGACTCGCCCTTCGTCGCGGTCGCTTTCTGAGCGCGCAACAGCGTGGACTCCATCGCATAAATTTCCATTACGATATTCGAGAGCGAGCCGATCAATTCCTGTTCGTCGGCCAGCTTTTCGCGGAATTTCTGCACCGCGCCGCCCGCCGCCTGCAGGAACATCTTTTTCGCATTGGCCACCACGCGCGCTTCGTCCGCCAGCACGCCCTCCGGCGTTTCTTCAAACGAGGGCCCTGCCAGAATCTCATCCGCCAGCTTCATCGCCGCAGGAATCAGCGGCAACTGCCCGCCCATCGCCCGCTTCATCAGCATTTGGATAATCAGCATGCGGTTGATTTCGTTCGTGCCTTCGAAAATTCGGTTAACGCGCGAGTCGCGGTACGCGCGGCACACCGGGTATTCCTCATGGAATCCGTACCCGCCGAAAATCTGCACTGCCTCGTCCACCACGAAGTCCAGCATCTCGCTGCCGTAAACTTTTGCGATCGAGCTTTCGATCGCGTATTCCTCGAGCACTTTCATGGT
>DATDMO010000189.1:0-8095 GCA_036518755.1 Candidatus Acidiferrales bacterium
CGTTCATCGCAAACACGCGCTTGGACGCGGGATCGTAAGTAATTGCGTCCGGATTCATTTCCGCTTTGGCCTCTCCGATCACCGCAAGTGTTTTCAAGTCGAAAATCGTCACTGTGCCGGCTTGCCCATTGGAGGTGAAGCCGCGGTTCAGGTCGGCGGCGAGCGCGATGCCATGCACGCCTGCAGTATTCGGAATTTCGCCGACTACCTTATCCGTGTCCACATTGAGAACCACCACCTTCGTGCCCCGCGAGATGAAAAGGCGCCGCGTGGGTGAATCAAAAGTGATGTAGTCCCAAAATCCTTCGCCGCCGACCTTGATCTTCTTAAGGAGGTGATAGCCTGAGGGTCCCGACGCCGGCGCTGCGGCTTCCACTTCTCGTGATAAGCGACTGTGGCTGCCTAATCCGGCTGCTGCCACAAGGAGGATGATGAACGCTGCGAGGCCCGCGTACCTAAACCGGCGCGATGGCATTGCGATCTCCTGAGACGGCACAAGCCGCCAAAGTATCGGGCGACATCGTAATGCTGGCCACGCGGATCGTCAAATGAACGGGAGATTAATATATGCTAATCATTCGGCTGTCGGCGGCGCTGCTTACCGGTGACAGGAGCTGTCACAGCCGCAAAACCCGCGTCTACGGTGATTTCTTTGGCGCGGGTCCAACCGTGATGTACGGCCGCATCTTCTTCAACTTCGCTTCCGAGATGCCGCGAATCACCAGCAAATCGGTGACGCGTCGAAAGCGCCCGCCCTTGCTGCGGAAATCCGCGATGGCTTTCGCGGTAGTTGGGCCAACGCCGGGAAGTTGCTCAAGTTCCTTCACCGTCGCGGTATTTAGATCGATTGGATGCGCGGGCGGATTCTTCTTTGCCAAGGAATCCGAGCAGAAAGACAAAATCACGATCAAGGCAAGGGCCGCGCAGCACAAACGCGATGCGAAGCTCCACGTCATCCGATTCCACTCGCGCAAGGCGGGATCTCTCATCACACACGCCAAAGCTTCGCTACACGGTAGCAATGCCGTGGGCGTCGTACTCCGTGACCGGTCCGAAGAGCGCGGCTTGCTCCCCAATTTTGGCGCGGTCGCCCACCAAAACGATTTGCGCATTCGCCGAATCGAAATGGCGGCGCGCGGCGACAAGCACATCCTCTGCAGTAAGCTGGCGAATCCGCTCCCGATATGTTTCCAGATAATCTTCCGGCAGTTTGTCGAGATAGACGGTCGAAAGCTGGCCGAGAAGCCCATCCTGCGTGGCCACGCCGAGCGAAAAGACGCCGCTCAAATAGCTGCGCGCGCTATCCAGTTCGTCCGCCGTAACTGGCAGAGAGCGGATCCGGTCCATCTCGTAGAACATTTCGGTCAGCGTGGCCGCAACCACTTCGTCACGCACTGCCGCGCGCACCGTGAAATATCCCTGCTGGCGCAACGCGTTCACGCCGCTGCCCGGACTGTACGTGTAGCCCTTCTGCTCCCGGATATTGATGACCAGCCGCGAATGAAATGCCCCGCCGAAGATCGAATTTGCGAGGATCAAGCGGTACCAGTCCGCGTCGCGGCGCGTGATCGCCAGATTGCCGAGCAACACTTGTGCCTGCACCGTTCCCGGCAGATGCACGAGGTGCACGCGGCGGCCGGACTGGCGCGGCGGTGCGGGCCATGTGGGCGGCACCGGCTGCGGAGCCTTCCAGTTGCCGAAAGCTCTCTCGACTTGCTCGAACATCGCATCGGTCGAGAAATCGCCCACAACGATCAGCAGCGCATCCGACGGCACATAGTGGTGGCGATAGAATTCCTCGAGTTGCTCGCAGCGAAACGCGGCCACCTGTTCTTCGGTCGGCGCAACGACGGCATACGGATGCGCGCCGAAAAGGACGCCTCGCAAACGCTCGCTCGCCAGGAAGCCCGGCGTGGTGCGTTCGATCTTCAACTCTTCAAGCTTCTGGCGGCGCTCGCGCTCAAATTCCTCCTCGGGGAAGGAAGCGTTGCGCGCGAGATCGGCGATCAATTCCAGAATATCTGCCGAAAATTCCGCCAGGCCTGATGCTGAAATCGAGCTGGAATCCGCGCCGGCATGCGTGCCAAGTCCGGCTCCCATGCGGCGCAAGTCTTCTTCAATCCGGCGGCTCGGGCGCGTGGCCGTGCCGGTGCGGACCACCGTTGCCGTGATTTCCGCGAGTCCCGGAGCACGCCGCGCCACCACGGCGTTGCCGTTGCGAAAATAAAGCTGCGCTGAAATCTTCGGAAACGTTCGCGACTCGACCAGCACCACCTGCATTCCGTTCGATAGTTGTCGAACCGCGCGCTTGGGCCATAGGACTGGACGCTCGGGAGCCAGCGCGGGAACCGCGTTGCGCTCTAGGTGCGCAACTGGCGTGGTTGTTGAGGTCATCGCGCACCTCCAAGAGCCACGGGACGCCGCACCAGCACCGCTCGATTGCTCGGCACCAGATACTTTCTGGCGACGGATTGTACTTGCCCGGGCGTGACGTTCAGAAAACCGTCGAGGATCGTATTCACTCGATCCGGATCGCCGTCGAACAAAGTGAAGCACGCCAGGTAGTGCATCAAGCCGAAGCGAGGCATGTAAGATCCCATGCCGCCTTCGAGCATCGAGTAGTAATCCGCGCGAAACTTCACTTTCACGGGGTCCAGCTCCTCGGGGGCGATTCCTTTTTCCTGCAGTTCGCCAATTACCTCATCGTAGATCGTCACCGTGCCCTCGGAAGTGAATTCGGGCTTATGAAAAATTCGCGTGACTATCTGCGTGGGGCCATTCGTAGCGAACAAATCCGCGCTGCCATCGGCGTCCACGGCAATTTGCTCCTCGAGCACCAGCTTGCGGTAGACGCGTCCGGCGCGCCCTCCGTGGAGAACAGGTTCGATGAGGCCCGCGGCGTACCAATCGGCGCTCTCGCGCGGCGGCAACGTATACCCGATCGCGATGGCAGGCAGCGGACCGAATTTTTCGGTCACCTCGCCGTGGCGCTCCTCCGTCTGCGGAGGCTCGCTCACATCCGTATGCGCCGGCAGTGGCGCGGCGGGGATATCGTCGAAATAGCGCTTGGCCAGCGCGAAAGCCTCGGACGGCTCGAAATCGCCGAGCATCACCAGAACGGCGTTGTTCGGCGCGTAGTACGTGCGGAAGAAATTCTGCACGTCCGCAAGAGTGGCGGCGTCTAGATCGGCGAAGTCTCCATAAAAATTGTGGGCGTTGGGCCAGTTGCGAAATGCCACCGGCGGCAAATCGAGCCACGGAAATCCGCCGTAAGGTTGATTCATCACGTTCACGCGCACTTCTTCCTTCACCACGTCGCGCTGGTTGCGGAGGTTTTCGTCATCGACCTTCAATGCGCGCATGCGGTCAGCTTCGAGCCACAAAACGCGCTCCAGCGCGTTCGACGGCACTGCCTCGAAATAGTTGGTCACGTCGTAGTTCGTCGTACCGTTCAGCACGCCACCACTGGAATTGATCAGTCGAATGTGCTCCATTTTCCCCGCGTTTTCCGATCCTTGAAACATCATGTGCTCGAAGAGATGCGCGAAGCCGCTGCGGCCGCGCGGCTCCAGGCGAAAACCGATCTGATAGTAGACGCCCACGGTTACCACCGGCGCCGTGCGATCCGGCGACGCGACTACCCGCAGGCCGTTCGCCAGCGTCGTGTGTTCGACAGGAATATGAAGTCTCTTGGGTGATGGATCCAACGATTGCCTCCGAGGAAGTTCTTTCTGAATTGCCGTTTACCTACCGGCAGCGGCTAAAAGGCCGCGGTGCTACACCAACCTTCAACGGCCTTCTAGCGCCCGTTTGGTCTTCTTGAGCGCGGCAGCCGGATTCTCCGAAAGCCCCCGGGCCGCCAAAAGTGCGAGCGCGGCATAGGACTCCCTAAATTCGCGAGGATAGCCGCGAAGCGCGCTTGCGTGCCTCGCGACGATTCCATAATCGCCGCGCGATAGCGGCCCCGTCCACGCGGCGCGGGGCCCGATCCGCTCTATATTATCGAGTATTTGGTGGATTAAAGGTAAAAGCGTTTGCATGGCGCTCCGCCGCGTAAAGCCGATTCGCAACAGCATCTGAACGCCCGTTTCGATCAGGGGGTACGCGCTGCCGGCGGCAAGAACGGCAGCGGCGTGATAAATCGGCTTGTCGCCCGTGTCGATCGCCACCGTAATTCCGCCAAGGGATCGCGCGATCGATTGCGCCACCCGTCGCGCTTTGCGATCGCCCTCAATCGCGAAGACCACTTCGCTCAATTTTGGAATCACTTTGCCGTCGAATGCCTGCATCGGGTGAAGCGAGCCAGTAGCGGCGCCGAGCCGCGCGATGGGCGCGAGGGCAGTGCGGGCGAGAGTTGCGCTGGTGTGCAGAATCACTTTGCCCTTGCACTTCGATCCCCCGATTTCGGCGAGCGAGCGCACGGCGGCTCTCATCACGTCATCAGGCGTTCCGAGCAAAATTACGTCTGCCTCGAGAGCGTCGCCGGTGATGCGGCTAAATGCGGTTCCGCCGCCGATGGCTCGCACCGCCGCAAGCGCGGTTGCCCTCGATCGAGTAACGACAGCGCCAATTCGCCAACCTCGTTCGCGAAGGCGCTTTCCCAGGGCCCTGCCTACGCGTCCCGCCCCGACGATGGAAATAGTTCGAGCCATACTGCGTGGTAGCATAACTTGTTACCACCTTTCGTGGCGGGGGTTATTGCGCCTTGCACGTTTTTTGGGCTGCCCTTCTTTGCACGGTAGCAATTCTGTGGATCGCCGAATCCATTGAAATCGCTACCGGTCTCCCGTCGATTCCTTCGCTCGAAGACGCACTACCGCTGAAAGATTCCGAGTGCCCGCAAGTCTCGATCCTCTTCGCCGGACGCGATGAAGCCGATAAGCTTCCGGACGCGCTATCCACTTTTTTGGCCCTGGATTATCCTCGTTACGAAGTGATTGCTGTTGACGACCGTTCGATTGACGGCACCCGGGCAATTCTCGAAACAGCCGCGCAAAACGATCCGCGATTGAAAGCGGTCCACGTCTCCGCCCTTCCCGGCGGTTGGCTGGGAAAACCGCATGCCTTGCAGCAAGCGTACGAACGCTCAAGCGGCGAGTGGCTTGTATTCACCGATGCGGATGTTCACTTTCGGCCGGACCTGTTGCGGCACGCGATTGCCCTCGCACAAGCAAAAAACTGGGATCATCTGACGTTGCTCGGAGCGCCAAAAATGTTTACGCCCACCGAAAAAATCGTGATGACGTTTTTCGGTTTGGCCTTTGTAATTGGCACGCGCCCCTGGAGCGCGGGCAACCGCGATTCCGCGGGATACAACGGTGTCGGCGCGTTCCAGTTGATCCGCCGCCGCGCCTACGAACAGATTGGAACACACCGCCGCTTGGCCATGGAAGTGATCGACGACATGAAGCTCGGAAAGCTGGTGAAGGAATCGGGGCTGCATTCGAGCGTGGCCAAGGGTGGCGATGCGGTCAGCGTGCATTGGCACGCCGGATTGCGCAATACGATTCGCGGCACCACCAAGAATTTCTTTGCGGCATCGGGATATAGACTGTGGCTGGTCAGCGCCCAAGTCCTCGGATTGTTGCTGATGTGCGTTTTTCCAGTGGCCGCTCTCCCATTTGTTCACGGGTGGGCTCGCCTGTTCGCAGCAATTGCGGTTGGCGTGCCGCTGATTATGGCCGGCGGCGTCGCGATCGTATTCAACGTGTCTCCCACTTATGCCCTCACTTACCCCATCGGCGCTCTGATTTTTGCTTGGATGCTCGCGCGCTCCACAATCGTCACCCTGTGGCAGGGGGGAATCGTCTGGCGCGGCACCTTTTACCCGCTGGACGAGTTGAAGCGCGGCGTCGTCTAGCCCTCCGACAAACTCGCAAATCTGGTACGCATTCCGATCCCGCAGGATGCAGCCCTTGCTCACTCTCGGCGTTAGCGTCTACGTAGTATCCACAGTAGACAGGAAGGCGCGATATGAATTACCGTGAGTCGGGGATTTTTTTTCGCCCCGCCGCAGCCCAACAGTGCGGCCTGATCGTATTGATAGGTGCTGCCCGCTCTCTCGACGAGGGCCGGATGCTCTTTGAAAACTGAATATAGGCGGCCGTCGAAATGGGTCCTTCCGGCGCTCCGGTCTGCTCGACACACGCGTCGAGTAGAAACTCCTCTAAACTATTGAAAATAAAGGATGGGGCGCCGTTCTACCCGTCACATTTTCGGGCACCCGATGTTCCGGAAGGCTCTATTTCTGCTGGCTGCGGACCCTGGCCCGTTCGACCGGGCCACGTACGGTCGCCCGTGGCAGGCTCGCCGATTCCGTCTGTACCGGCTCAACCGTGGCTGCAGCTTCAGTCGTCGCAATGACGCCTAGGTCGCGCTGCTTGAGTGCGCGAATGCGGTCGCGCAGCGCCGCAGCGCGCTCGAATTCGAAATTCTTGGCGGCTTCGCGCATCTGCGTTTCAAGTTGCACAATCGCTTTTTGCAATTGTTCCTCGTTGGTGATTTCGCCGATCACAGTATCGTCCGCCGGAACCGTCACATAATCCGCCTCCACGATTCGGGCTAGCTGCATGTCCACCGACTTCACGATGGATTGTGGCGTGATGTTGTTTTCGCGATTGTAAGCCTGCTGCTTCGCGCGGCGACGATTCGTTTCGCCGATGGCTTGTCGCATCGAATCGGTCATGCGGTCGGCGTAGAGAATCGCGCGGCCTTCAAGGTGTCGCGCGCAGCGGCCCATGGATTGGATCAGCGAGGTTGCGCTGCGAAGATACCCCTCCTTATCCGCATCCAGAATCGCAACCAGCGAGACTTCAGGCAGATCGAGCCCCTCGCGCAAGAGATTGATTCCGATCAGAACGTCGAATTCTCCGCGCCGCAAGTCGCGCAGGATGCGGACGCGCTCCAGCGTCTCGATCTCGGAATGCAAATACCGGCAGCGCACGCCAACCTCGCCAAAATATTCGGCCAGATCTTCCGCCATCCGCTTGGTAAGCGTGGTTACGAGCACGCGCTCATTGCGCGCCGCGCGCACCCGAATTTCCTCCAGCAGATCGTCCACTTGTCCCTTGACCGGCCGCACCTCGGTTTCCGGATCGACCAAGCCCGTCGGACGGATCACTTGCTCGATCACCACGCCGCCGGATTTTGTCAGCTCGTACGGACCGGGCGTCGCGGAGACGTAGACGACTTGATTGGTGCGGTGCTCGAACTCCTCGAAATTGAGCGGGCGATTATCGAGCGCAGAAGGCATGCGAAAACCGTAGTCCACCAGCGTCTGCTTGCGCGAACGATCCCCGGCGTACATCCCGCGCAGTTGGGGAACGGTCTGGTGCGACTCGTCGATGAAGAGCAAATAATCGGAAGGAACGTAATCGAGCAGCGTTGGCGGCGCCTCGCCGGGAAGCCGCCCGGACATATGCCGCGAATAGTTCTCGATGCCGTGGCAGTAGCCGATGGTGCGCATCATTTCGATATCGAAATGCGTGCGCTGCACCACGCGCTGCGACTCGACGATTTTTCCCTGTCGCGCGAGCTCGTCTTTCCACCAATCCAGCTCTTCGTAGATGGTCTGAATGGCTCGCTCGCGTTGCGCCGCGGGGAGCACATAATGCGACTTCGGATAAATCGGCAACCGCGTGACCTCGCCGTCGCGTGAGCGAATCTCTCCGGTGAGCGGATCGATTTTTCGTATCGCCTCAATCTGGCTGCCCCATAGCTCCACGCGCAGCGCGAAATCCTCGTAGGGCGGGTAAACCTCGATCGTGTCGCCGCGAACCCGGAAGGTTCCGCGCCGAAGATCCTCGGCGCGATCGTATTGAATTTCCACCAGCTTGCGAAGGATCGCTTCGCGCGCGATGGACTGACCCTTCTCGATCATCAGCATCATGCCGTAATACGCTTCCGGCGAGCCGATGCCGTAGATGCAGGAAACGGATGCAACCACGATTACGTCGCGCCGCTCGAAAAGCGAGCGCGTCGCGCTCATCCGCAATTTATCGAGCTCATCGTTGATGGTCGCTTCTTTTTCGATGAAAACGTCGCTCGCTGGGACGTAGGCTTCCGGCTGGTAGTAATCGTAGTAGCTGACGAAATA
>DATDMO010000190.1:0-6960 GCA_036518755.1 Candidatus Acidiferrales bacterium
ATTTTGCGGTTCGCGGATTCCGAGAAAAACTCGCGCACCCCCTCGGCGATTTTAGGACCCACTTCGCCGACTTCCATCAACTCGTCCGGTCCGGCACCGGCAATCTTATCCATGGAACCAAAATGCGAGGCGAGAAGTTGAGCCGTGCGTTCGCCAACAAACGGGATGCCAACGGCGTAAATCAGGCGGTCGAGGCTATTCTTCTTGCTGGCGGCGATTTCATCCAGGAGGTTCTGCGCGGATTTCTTAGCCATGCGCTCGAGGCCGGATAGCGTTTCCAGATCCAACCGGTAAAGATCGGCAAACTCTTTCACAAGGTTTCGCTCGATGAGCTGCACGACTATTTTTTCGCCCAAACCGTCGATATTCATGGCATGACGCCCCGCAAAATGTAAAAACGATTCCCTGCGGCGCGCGGGGCAGGAAACATTCACGCAGCGGTAAGCGACTTCGCCCTCGGCCCGGTAAACGCGCATGCCGCACACCGGGCACTTCGACGGCATTTCGAATTCTTTCTCTTCGCTACCGTGCTTCACAACCTTCAGCACATGCGGAATCACTTCGCCGGCCCGCTCGACGAGAACAGTGTCCCCAGCGTGCACATTGAGCCTGCGCACTTCGTCGAGATTGTGAAGCGTTGATTTCACAACGGTCACGCCGCCGATTTGCACCGGCTCGAAAACGGCAAACGGAGTCAGCACGCCGGTGCGCCCGACGCTCACAAGGATCTGCTTGATGACGGTAGTCTCCTGATGCGCGGGATACTTATAGGCAATCGCCCAACGCGGAGCTTTCGAAGTGAACCCCAGCTCGTTCTGCAGCGAGATCTCGTTCACCTTGATGACAACGCCGTCGATTTCGTAAGGCAGTTTCTCGCGCCGCTTTTCGACGCGGTCGATGTAGCGCTCCACTTGTTCAATCCCGGCGCAGACCTGCCAGTCATAGCTCGCCTTGAAGCGCAGCGCCTTCAGCGCGTCGAGAGCTTCCGAATGACGCTTCTTCGGGACACGGCCATCGACGAGAAGGTAGTACGCGAAAAAGTCCAACTGGCGCGACGCCGTGATATTTGGATCGAGCATGCGGACGGCTCCGGCCGCCGCGTTCCGCGGATTTGCAAACCGCTTCCCGCCTTGGAGCTCCTGCTGCTCATTCAGCTCGACGAATGCCCTCTGCGTCATCATGGCTTCGCCGCGCACTTCGAAGCCATCCTTCACACCGGCCTCCTTCAGGTGCGCTGGGTCGATGCTGAGCGGAATCGAACGAATTGTTCTCACGTTCGGCGTCACGTCTTCGCCTGTCGTTCCATCTCCACGCGTAACGCCCGCGGCAAGTTTGCCCTTCTCATAAATCAGCGAAAGACTCAAGCCGTCGAACTTCTGCTCGCAGACGTATTCGACCTGGTCGCGTCCGGTCGTTTGGCAAACGCGCCGGTTGAATTCGCCGAGCGCCTCGAACGAGAACGCGTTATCGAGGCTCATCATCGGAGTTTTGTGCCGGACTTGCCGAAAACCCTCGCGAGGCACACCGCCAACTCGTTGCGTCGGCGAGTCGGGAGTTACAAGGCTGGGATTCGCGGCTTCGAGCTTCTTGAGCTGCTCCATCAGGCGATCGAAGGCCGCATCGGAAACTCTCGGATCGTCCAGGACGTAATAGAGATATTCGTGATGCCGAATTTTTCCCCGCAGCTCCTCGATCTCTTTTCCGGCGCTGGAGATTTTTGCCATTGCTGCCTTCGACATGATGTCTCACGCGAACGACGTTTATTATACAATGCGCTATCGGCGTAATCTTCCGGTCCAATGCCACACAATATCAAAGACGCGCTGCTGATTTACAACCCGACGAGTGGGCGCAGGCGTCATCGGCGGCCCGCTGACATTGAAGAGGCCGCGCGTATTCTGAAAGATGCGGGAATCGCAACAGAGCTGGCCTCTACCACTGCGCCGGGCTCGGCAACAGAAGTGGCGCGAAAAGCGGCGGAGCAGCGCCGCGGAATGGTAATCGCCTGCGGCGGCGATGGCACGATCAACGAGATCGTCAACGGGCTGGCGGGAAGCGATGTGCCCATGGCGCTGCTGCCCGCGGGCACGGCGAATATTCTAGCGAAGGAACTGGGCATCCCGTGGGATATCCGGCGCGCGGCGCGTCTGATTCCGGGAGGAACCGTGCGCCGAATCGCGCTGGGCGTGGCATTCCCGCTGAACGGAAATCATAGCCACTTGCTTTCTCCGAAAGGTCGTTTTTTTCTCTCCGTCGCGGGCGCGGGACCGGATGGCGCAATTGTAAACGGCGTGCATCCCGGCCTGAAGAAGAATGCGGGAATCGCCGCATATTGGTTTGAAGGCTTCCGCCAGCTCTTCCGGTATGGCTTTCCCGAAATACGAATCCGCTCGGCGGGTCGCGAGCACAAAGCCACGATCATCGTTGTGGGCAGGACCGCGCATTACGGAGGGCCGTTCAAAATCACAACAGGCGCGACCCTTTTCGAAGATTCATTTGAATTCGTGACAAACTCGCGGCGAAGCAGAATGGGCTACGTGGCTTGCCTTCCTTCCCTGTTCCTCGGCTCGCTTCGCAACATGGATGGAATCCAAGCGTGGAAATCGGGCGAAACGATTTGCGAACCCGCAGGATGTGAGCCGGTTTACGCGCAGGTAGATGGTGAGCCGGTGGGGCCGCTGCCAGTTGCATTCCGAATCGTGCCGGACGCGCTATCGATCGTCACGCCCGAGCGCTAGCTCTGGAAAATCAGGATCTTGGAACCTGTCACACACGCGCTAACTTCGCTGGCCTTTGCACGCGCCGGACAGCGCCGCCTGCCCCGTTTCGGCACCGCCATGCTGATCGTTTCCGGAATCGCGCCCGATCTCGATTATCTGAGCTATTTCGGCGGGGCGCACGCCTTCGTTCGATTTCATCGCACGGTGCTGCATTCTCTTGCGGGTTCGGTGCTGATGGCTTGCGCCCTCGCGGGCATGTTTTGGGTGCTGGACCGAAAATATCCTCGCAGGACGGTCGCAGCGGAAAAATCATTTGCGCCACTCGCCTTTTCCGTTGCGCTGGCAGTCTGCGCAATCGGTGCAGCAGGACATCTGCTGCTCGACCTGGCGAGCGGAGTTGGAGTGCAGCCCCTGTGGCCATTCAAGGAGCATTGGTCGGAGTGGGACCTCGTCACCAATTTCGATCTGTGGATTTTGCTTTTGCTGGCGGCGGGACTTCTGCTGCCCCTTCTTTTCAAGCTCGTGAATGAAGAGGTTGGCGAGCAAAAGAAGAAGACGGGACGACTGGCTGGGCTGGTCACCTTGGTTCTTTTGGCATCTTATTTTGGCGCGAAAGAGAAACTCCACAGCCAGGCGATCGACTTGTTGCTGGCGCGTGAATACCACGGGCGTATTCCGCTTTCGGCAGGCGCATTTCCGGAAGGCTCGGCGCCGTTTGATTGGCGCGGCGTACTCGTGACGGACGACACGCTGGAAACCATCGACGTTCAGGTGGGCCTGAACCAACCATTCGATTCCAACAACAGCATCACCCACTACAAGCCGCAGGATTCTCCAGCGCTGGAACTGGGAGAGAAGAATTCAGCGACAGCTCAATTCTTGGAGTATGCGCGGTTTCCTATCGCGAAGGTTCAGCGCATAGAAGCGGATTATCGCTTCGAGGTGCGCGATCTTCGCTTTGAGGAGGACGATACCGAACCTGCAAACGTGCTCCTTCGGATCGATTACGACAGCCGCCTTCAAACCAGAAGTGAAAAGTTCCGTTTCGCTTCGTCGACCGAACCATGAAGAAACAAACGCCATAACCTTCAGGGCGTTGCGGGTGCTTTTGGAAATACCAAGCGGCTGATGACGTAGAGCAAGGCGATAATTCCCGCGAGCGAAACCGCAAAACCAATCTTATGAGCCGTCAGAAATAGCAGGACCGCGTCGCCGTATCGCACGGCAAGTACGCCTTCGATGAAATAACGCAGCGCGCGGCCCAGCAAAAGCGCCAAGACAAACGTTTTGAGCGGAACCTGGAATACTCCTTCGGCAAGTACGAAGACTTTGAACGGAAACGGCGGGGGCAGAATTCCTGGAATGAACACGCTCAAAAAAGCATGGTTTTGCACCCAGCCCTTCACTTTATGCGAGCCTCTGCCACCGTGCCGGTGAAAGTAGGCCTCGCCGCCCTTCTTCGCCAGCAAATAGATCCAAATGCAGCCTGCGAGCGATCCCAGGGCCGCCATCGCACAGTAGTAAGGCATCCGCGCCGGTCGTTGCGCGGATAAGCGGATCACCAGTGCGTCGGCGATAAATGGAAGAGTGATTACGGATGAGTCGAGGAAAGTAGCGACGAACAATCCTCCTCCGCCCATCACCGCGATAATTTTTGCCAGCCAGTGCGGCAGCTTGATTTGATTCATGTCGCGAGCGCGAAAACCCAAAACCGAAGGGCTGATTCTAACAGAGCAAATCGTGCCGGATGCGCGTACATGGCAGGTATCGGTGGCAGGATAACTTCAGAGAGGTCGGCAGGGCCATCCACAAGATGGGAGATTGTAGGCGCTAACTCTTCACCAGAGCAGCTTCAACGCAAACTGAATTTGCCGCGAGGTTGTGGAGGTGCCCGTGATCGCCCCCGCGTCGGGATTCGCTTGCGGAATGGTAGAGCCGGGCGGCAGCACCGCCAAAATGAGATTTGGTGTGTTGAAATTTGCCCGGTTCAAAAGATTGAACATTTCGGCTCGGAATTGCAGGTTCAATCCCTCGTGAAGAGCAATATTCTTGATCACGGACAAATCCCAGGTCGCGAGCCCCGGCCCGATCAGCGTGTCCCTCCGGGAGTCGCCATAGAAGCCGCTGTTGTTGGGCTGAGCAATGAACGCAGCCGGATCGAACCACTCGTCCGGCTTGCCAAGCACAACCGGTCCGCTGAAGGCCGGATTGAGGAAGGGTCGCACGGGATTTTTCGTGTCGCCATTTCGCGAAGGGTTGTAGCTCAGTTGCGGCGTGAACGGAAAACCGGATTGCGCCGTAACGACGCTGTTGAGCGACCATCCGCTTACCAAGCGATCCCTCCAACCCTCTACGGTGTTGACGAAAGTTTTGCCTCGTCCAAACGGCAATTCGTAAATGGCACTGATCACTCCCACACTCTGCGCGTTGAATGTCGCGAGGCCCTTATCGGCTTTTAGATTGAACGGATTGGACACCAAGCCAGGCGCATTATTCGCGGTCGTCCCATTTAACGAATCGCCGTCGTCAAGAGCCTTCGACCATGTGTACGTTCCGCGCAGCGAGAGGCCGCTGCTGAAACGATGCGTTACGTCCAGTTGCAAGGCGTTGTACGAACTGTCGCCCAGCGCGAACCATGTCCAAGTGCCTGCCAGGTTGAAGTTGCAACTCGAGACCGGCGCGCTGCAAGCGGCCGGAACGTAGTAGGCGCCCGCGGGCACGGGCGTTCCCGTAAGCGCGCCAAAGTTGGCGGGAAACATTGTCGGACACGGCGACGTGGGGCAAATCACCGGCGCCGGTTCGTTCGCGTCCAAGCCGACGATCTCATGGTAGCCGTGCGAACCGATGTAGCCAATGCTGAGCGCGGTGTTTGGCGTCAACTCTTGCTCAATCCGCAAAGAATACGAAATCAGTGTGGGCGGTTTCAGATCCGGCTGGACGCCACCGGGCACGAGCTTTGCGTTGGCCGGCACGGGCGAAACGGGCAGCGGGAAATTCGCCACGGGCAAGCTGCTAATCGCTGACGTCGGATTGAAAGGCGCGTTCTGGTCCATTCGGTAACCCAACGCATCTTGCAGGTCGTTATACATTCCGAATCCGGCGCGAATCACTGTCTTATCGCCGAAGGGACTCCACGCCACCCCGATGCGCGGCTCTGGCAGGAATCTCGAGTTGTTGGTACTGAACGCGGAATTGCTCACGTGCGGAGCGGAATTGATCACGCCATTGGTGAAGAAATAGTTGGCGGCGCGCCCGTGAGCCTCGTTCCAGCCGGTTGAAGACTCCGCTCGAAATCCGAGCGACAAGGTCAACTTTGGGGTCACGCGAATCGTATCTTCCGCGTACCATGCGGCAAAAAGCGACCGCCAATTCATCTGCGTTGGAGCGGGATCGTAGGTGAGCGTTCCAACGACACCGCCGAGCAGCGCGCTGATGCTGCTGAACGATGCTTGGCCGTATTGGCTGAGCGCTAGTTTCTCGTTCGATTGAAACTGCTGAAACCATGTGCCGAAGCTGACTTGATGCCTCCCCCGAGTGAACGTGATCTGGTCTTCATACGTGAAGATATTCCTGAAGACATTCAGGTTGGTGCCATTGTTGCTTCCGGCTAATCCGAGTTGCGTGGCCGGGTTCGAGGCCGTGCTGCCTCCCACAACGACGGCGCCGGTCGGCAAGTTGCCAACAAAGCTGGTCACACCGGCGGCTGGCGTTCCCGGCGTCGGTTCACCAAGGAAAAAGTAGGCCGCCCGGGAAAATCCAAATCGCGCCGTATTCACGAATGCTGACGAAAAAAGGTGCGTTTCCTCGAGGCTTAGTACCTGTTCCCGTAGCCGAGCCAGATCGGTGCTGAAGGGATCGAGAGGCGTCGCCGTCATGTCCGCGCCGTCATCGACTGTGTAGATCGCGTCAAGCGTATCGTTCGCGGAGAAAACATGATCCATCCGCGTGGTGCCAAAATCCTCGCGAATCGTTTGCTGCGGGCTGGCGAATAGCTCCGCGATACCGCTGGGGCTGCCGTTCGGCAGCGTGAGCTCGGGGCCGTTGGCGAGAGGCCACAGGTTGAGCAGTTGGTTTACCACGGCCGCGCATGCGGCCATTTGCGCCGCGGGACATGAAGATCCCAAAGGCACAAGTGTGCCGTTGCGCGCATCGGCTGCAGGGACGAACGTTTCCGAGGTCTGATGCAAGTTTTGCCGCAGGCCTTCGTAGTTCGCGAAGACAAATGTTTTATCGGTTTGGA
>DATDMO010000191.1:0-16915 GCA_036518755.1 Candidatus Acidiferrales bacterium
GAGACCGTGCCCGTCCCCTGAATTAATTCCCAGTATTCGAATGGCTTAGCAGCCCCGCCTAGCGCAGCAGCTTTTCCTAGAACATCCAAATGAAATCGAGCCTGGGGAAAAAACTTTGTGGCACACGCCGTGCCTTAGACCTTTCATATGGGAGCCCTTGCGGGACAGGTAGCGGTCGCCGTCACGCGAAAAAATCTCTCCGTCTGTGTGCTGGACGACGACCCCCGTCAGGTCGAGCTGGCGACGACCGCGCTGGAACACGCCGGTTTCCAGACGATCGGCACAACAAGTCCTGCAGAAGCCTTGCAAACCGTGAGAAGCGGCGGTTGCCGCGTCGTCCTCATCGACTGCAAGATGCCTGCCATGGATGGCTTCACCTTTCTCGAAAAAACCTTGCAGCACGATCCCGGAATGCCGGTGCTCTTCGTTACCGGATTCTATTCGGTCGACTCGGCGATTGAGGCGATCAAGCGGGGAGCTTACGATTATCTCTGCAAGCCGGTTGATTTGCCTCGGCTTGTTAAGACGCTTGATGACCTCGCGGAATTATTCTGGCAGCGCTCCGAAATTCGCCACTTGGAAGATAAGCTTCTACAAAATCTCCACTTTCAAGGCATCGTCGCCAAGAGTCCGGCCATGATGAACGTATTCGACCTGGTCAAAAAAATCTCGCGCCATTACACCAATGTCCTAATTACGGGCCCCACCGGCTCCGGAAAGGAGCCGGTCGCCCGCGCCTTGCACCAGTTGAGCCCGGTAGCGCAGGAGCGGTTTGCCGTCTGCAATTGCTCGGCGCTCGTCGATACCTTGCTCGAAAGCCAGCTCTTCGGGCACATTCGTGGAGCTTTCACTGGAGCGACCGACGCCAAGCCCGGTCTGTTCGAGTACGCCAACGGCGGCACCGTCTTTCTGGATGAAATCGGTGAAACTTCGTTGCCCCTCCAAGCGAAATTACTTCGCGTGATTCAAAACCGCGAAATTCAGCGCGTGGGATCTCCTGAGCTGAAGAAGGTAGACGTGCGAATTGTAGCCGCTACCAATCGCAACCTTCGCGCCGAGGTTCTGGCAGGCCGCTTCCGCGAAGATCTCTTTTACAGGCTTAGCAGCATCGAGATACGAGTCCCCGGTCTTAGCGAGCGCCCGGAAGATATTCCGGTTCTCGTTCAGCACTTTCTGAAAAAGTATGGTCGCGCCTACGGAAAGAAGCTACAGGGACTTTCGCGCCGCGCGCAACTTGTGCTGCGAGACTACAACTGGCCCGGGAATGTTCGCGAGCTCGAAAATGTAATCTCAAGCGCGGCGATTATTGCGTCCGCGGATTTTATTGACGTCGGAGATCTTCCCGAGCATTTGCGAAAGCCGCAGCGAAACGAATCGAATGCCCTTGGCGATTGGCAGCCAGTGCCCCTCGACGAAATTCGCCGCATGCATATCCAACGTGTCCTTGAGACCTGCCATGGCAATCGCGTGCGCGCGGCGCGTATGCTCGGCATCGGTCGCACCAGCCTGTATCGCTTCCTCAAACGTGCCGGCGGCAAACAGGTTGAGCCGGCGCCGGCCGCCTAACGATCCAGAAAGGCTCGAAGCCTCGCATGTCCGGAGCGGCTGACGGGAAGCCGTGTTCCTCCTGTCAGCACGGCGATGTGCGAATCCTTGCCGTAAGGCTCGATCTTAACCACTCGCTCGAGATTCACGATGTACGACCGGTGGATGCGCATAAACCGTGATGGGTCGAGCGCGCCTTCTAGGCTCGATATCGTTTGCTGCTTAAGGTGTTTCTTGCCTTCCGACACCAAAGCCACGTAGTCGTCCTGAGCTTCCGCGTAGTCGAGCCTTCCCACTGGAATGATGAAGACGCTGGTACCGTCACGCACCGGTATTCGGTCAAGATATTGCGACGGTGGCCGGGCGGCTGCGGCAAGGTCGTTCGCAGGGACCGGGGCCGGCGGCAACTTCCCGGAGAGCCGCTCCTTAGCGCGCCTCAGCGCTGCGTTGAAGCGGTCGGCGCTGATTGGCTTCAAAAGATAATCCACCGCGTGTACTTCGAACGCGCGGATCGCGAAAGTATCGTACGCCGTCACGAACACTACGGCCCGGTTCGCGCCAATCAACTCGAGCACTTCAAAACCGTCCAGCTTCGGCATCTGAATATCGAGGAACAGCAGATCGGGTTCGAGCTCTGTCGCAAATTTAACGGCCTCGAAGCCGTTCGCGCATTCGGCGACGATTTCGATCTCCGAATGGGCGGAAATGTACTCGCGAAGAACCTGTCGCGCGAGGTCTTCGTCATCCACAATTAGCGCCCGAATTTTCTTGTTCTCTTCGGGGGTCAAGCCGGTCGTTCCTTTCCACCCGCTGGAAGACTGAGCGCCACGCGAAATCGGCCGTGCTCCGTCGTGGTGCCGAAAGTCGCGCTGCTCCCATAGCGTGCTTCCAGTCGCTGTCGAACGTTGGCGAGCCCCACCCCGTTTCTGCGGCGTTGGGGGGCCTGCGGATCGAACGGGTTCTCAATCGCGATCGACAAATAACCGTCGCGCTGCTTGGCTTCGAGTTTGATCCGGCCGCCTTCGACCAAATTGGCGATTCCGTGCGCCACCGCGTTTTCGACGAGAGGCTGCAGCAAAAGCGGCGGCACTTGCGCTTGGAGAGCCTCCTTGTCGACCGATTCTTCCATCTCCAGCCGCGTGCCATAGCGAATTTTTTCCACGGCCAGAAACGCGTGCACCAGCGACATCTCTTCCTCTAGCGGGATCGATTGTTTTTCCCCCAGCCCCAGCGTCCGGCGTAAGAAGTCGCCGAGCAGTATGCACATCTCGCGGGCCTTCGCGGCATCCGAAGCTGTAAGGGCGCTGATCGAATTCAAGCTGTTGAAAAGAAAGTGCGGATTCACTTGCGCTTTCAGGGCCCTCAGCTCCGCGTCGCGCGCCAAGACGCTCGCCTTCATTACGCGCGCCTCGGCTTCGCGCGAGGCCTCCACAGCGAGCAGCACGTAGTGAAATCCGACCGCGAGGAGGTACAGCAAAACACCCGTTCCAAACAAAAGCGGGAAATCCTTGCTCAACCGCGCGTCGATCCCGTGAAAGTCGCCGAGCCCGGCCAGCATCCTGCCAAGGATTCTCGCTGCGACCAGCCAGACTGCACTGGCTACGAAGGCTCCTGCGATGTGCGTGAACAAAAAACGCGGCAAGCTCGAATGATCGAGCGGTGTCGCCAGGCACGGATACCACGCCGCCAGGCAAACGAAGGCGTACAAGAGGCACAGAATGAACGCGACCGTCGATGCCTCAACCCAACTCAATCCGCCCGGGACTGCCAGCAAATAAGTCAGCATTCCCGCGAGTGGAATCCAGCCCAGTAGATAAAGGAGAAGCCGCCGAAGTTGGCTAAGAATCGGATGCATGAGCGCGGTCAGTTCTTGATGTTGAGGCCGCCGAAGATGGCTACGCCCTTAACGATCAGCCTCTTGGTAACGGGAGCAGCCGGATCGGAACCACTACTCGGTTTCTGCTGCTCTGGATGCAGAGTTCTGTCGCCGCAACCGCCGAAAATGCCCACGGTCTCAAGAACCACTTCCCAATTGGGAGGAACCCGAATATCACCGCCGCCGAAGATCGTCACCACGTCGATTTGGGTCTGCGCGCCCTGAATATCGGATTGGGTTAGATCGATATCGAATCCGCCGAAGATCGTCACGATTTCGCCGCCCGCGAATTTTTTGGTGATGAGGCGCCGCTTCCCACCCCAAAAAATATTCACCACATTCAGTCGAGGCTCCGACGAATCGTACCAAGCACCCGCATCGTTCCACCCGGCGCGTGTGGGGTCGGGGAATCCCTTCCAGTTCCGGAATCCACCCGCGTTTGCGCCCTGGCTTGCATCGGCCCCTGAATCCGGTGCGAAATTCGACTCCGCCGGCCCGGGGTTGCCGGTGGGCGGAATGCTGCCTGGCGGCTCGGCGGCGCCCGGAGGCGCTCCCGGCGCGGGAGGATACCAACGCCCGTGCCTTTCGTACCTCTGGAGTATCAACAAAATTCCTACGCAAATCAGAAAGACAGGCCAGATTGTCCCGAAGCGAATATGACTTAACCCGAGTTCCTCAAGCTGAAATGAGATTCCCAGCAGAACCAGGAAGGCTCCCCAGAAAGTTCCTGTCGGATTGCGGCGGCTTTGCAATTTGTTAACGCCGAAATAAATCAGAATGAGCGGCCAGAAAAGAAATATCTTATCAGCTTCCAGAAATCCAAGCTGATCGAGCAGCAAAATAACGCCCAGCATCAGAATCACGACGCCGATGATCAGGTGCCTGCTTGGGTGCCGCGTATCAAGCACGGGGATTTCCTCCGTTGTGGAGCACGCGCCCTTTGCCGGCGCCCGGTTTGAGGGCCAGCAGAATAGCGAGGCCGAACGCGACGAGCAGCAAGGGCCAGAACCTGAGAGTCTCCACCAGCCCCGCCAAGCCCATGTGGATTGCAACCAGGTTCCACACGTTCAGCGCGACCATGTGAATCACCCAGAAGCCATCTACGTTGAATTGCCCCTCACCAAGCTGACCCCATTGAAACACGATTCCCAGGAAAATCAGCATGATGGCAGCCATTGTTGCGGCGACTCGAGAAATAGACACTTCGGATACGAGCCGGGGTGTCGCGTCTGTCATTGCCATCTCCTCGTACTTTAATTCAGCGAGCATGCGCGGAGATTAGCGGCAACGCTTTGACGTGTCTCGCAGTTTTCGGCGTACAGCGGATATTTACCGGCGAATGGCGGCAGCCGAAGGGCCGGTCCTGTTGCAAAATCTAGAGAGAGGGAATTCTCGCCTAACGACACGGAAGAAATGATTCGAGAGCCGCGCCTTTACAGAACCATCCCCAACACCATGGCCGTAATCAACGCGCAGCCAAGCAGCATCATCAGGCGCAGCCGTTTCTTGCGGATCCCATATACCAGAATGCCCAGCATCGCGAGCGAAAAAATCAGCTCCAGCCAAAAGCGCGCCGAGCCGAATCCGCCGGTCCAATCACCGGCCTCTTCTCCGATCCACACTGATGCAAAGGCGCTCGATGCCGCCAGCGAGACAGCAATCAACCCGCCGAGCGCAATCCCCTTGCCCCAGTCAGGGACCGCCCAGCCTTTTTTCGCATCGCCCCAGTCAAACCACGTTTGGATGACCACAATAGCTACCAAAATCAAGACGAGCAGCGCCACGCCCTATCCTCCCAAGTCCGTAACGACAGGGATCACTCACCCTGGGCGAGCAACACAATGGCTGCTGTCGGCTCCGCGCCCTCAGCGCGAAATCAGTCGCTCGTTGGACGATTTCACCGCTCCGGCAAACATCCACTCTTCCTTCTGGGGACCCGCTTTAGGCACCGCCAAATGCCTAGCGATAGCGAGTCAGCGCAATCCGCCTACCAAAGCTCCACAACGGAGTGAATCTGAATCCCGGTCCTTCTGCCCACTATCTGCCGCTAGCTGAGGAACCTAGAGGAACCTGCCGCCGGTCGGAACAGCCGAATGGCGATTGAACCTGCCTCCTTTGTCATGATGCAAAAACGGCGGGCAACGCTTATCCCGGTCGAGGAACCATTTTGCACATTGGGGTGCCCGAAGAAGGCTCTAGTTCTAGTACGACTTCCTAGTTCCCCCATTCGCACTGCCATCCTCGCAAAACCGTTACCAAGAGCCTCGATTGAATCTGCTAGCATATGCCGCTCATGCGCTCCCCTTGGATCATCGCTCACCGCGGGGCCTCCGGTTACTCGCCCGAGAACACTATGGCCGCATTTGAGCGGGCCGTGCAATTAGGCGCGGGATTCATCGAAACTGACTTGCATCTCACCCGCGACGCCCGCTTCGTCGCCATTCACGACGACACTCTGGAACGCACATCCAACGGCCGCGGCCCAGTGCGGGACCACACCTTGGCGGAACTCCGTGCTCTCGACGTGGGCTTGTGGTACGACCGCCAATTTGCCGGCCAGCAAATTCCGACACTTGAAGAAATTCTCGCCTTCGCGCGCAAGCACGACGTAGTCTTCTACCTCGAAATAAAGCAAGGATCAGCCTGGGGCATGGACCATGCACTGGTCGGGGCGCTACAGAACGCCGAAAATGCAGCCAGAACCGTGGTGATCTCGTTTGACGCACCCACCTTGGCCCCCCTGCCAAAACTGGACCCAGGGATCATGATGGGCCTGCTCGTCGACAAGACGCAGCCAAATCTCGTGAAGGCTGCGACCGAACTCGGCGCTCGGCAGCTCTGCCCCCGCGCCAACCTGATCACTCGGGAACTGGTGGATAGCGCTCACGCCGCCGACCTGCAGGTCGTCACTTGGACCGTCAACGATCCGGGGCAAATGCGCTCGCTGATCCAAACTGGCGTCGACGGGATTATGACCGACCGGCCCGACCGACTGCGCGCGGTTATAGAGGATTTATCGTCAGGCACGGATCCACGCTGAAAATCGAGGTCTCCGCCCTCTTTTATCGCCCCTCACACCAGCCTCGAAAAGAGAGACGCAAAAGCTGAAAGTGAGAGCTGCTCCGCACGTGCATCCGGGCGCAGGCCGCTGCCCGCCAGCGCGTCGCGGATCGACTGAGTCGAAGCGATTGCCTGCAGGTTGTTCCTCAGCGTTCTCCGTTTGTGGGAAAAGCATGCCTGCACGAACTTGAGAAACCCAGCCTCGTCCGCGATCTCAAGCAACGCCCTCTCCCCCGGCACCGTCATGTTCACGAGCGCCGACGTCACGCGCGGCGGCGGGCGGAACGCACCGGGAGGAATGCGAAAGGCGATCTCAGGCTGCATGTAAAACTGCGAGGCCGCGGAAAGGTACGCGTACCCACGATTGCCTGGCCGCGCTGCGATGCGTTCGGCCACCTCACGTTGAATCACGATGTGAGCGGATTTAAGCTTTTCGGCACAGCTGAAAAGCAGGTGAAGAATCGGAGAAGTGATGTAATACGGCAAACTGCCATAAACGCGAAAACGCCTGCCCGCCAATTCGGCCAAGTCCATTTTCAGCACGTTTCCGGTGACAATCTCCACGCCGCGCCACTCCTCGGGATGCCGCTGTTGAGCCTCTTGCAGGCTCTGCGCTAGGCCCAAATCCGCTTCGATTGCAATCAAACGCTGGCAACGCGCCGCAAGCAGGCGCGTCATCTCGCCGTGTCCCGCTCCAATTTCGATCCAGGTCGCATCCTCATCGCGCGGTAAAGAAGCAAGAATCCGATGTTGCCAGCTCTCGCCTGCCAGAAAATGTTGTCCCATCCGCTGTCGCGTCATCGCGCGCCAGTTTAGCAAGCTTCGCGAATCTTCCGCGAAGTTGTGTTTTCGCGGAACGGACCTTCGGTGTTCCGCTTGACGCTTCACCAGCCGTCCGTTACCGTTTCAGTTGCAGTTCGTCGCCCATGAAAATCCTCTTTGTCGCCTCCGAAGGACTTCCATATTCAAAGACCGGCGGTCTCGCTGACGTCGTCGATGGTTTACCCAAGG
The DNA here is from genome assembly GCA_036518755.1 of Candidatus Acidiferrales bacterium. Lineage (GTDB taxonomy): Bacteria > Acidobacteriota > Terriglobia > Acidiferrales > UBA7541 > Palsa-295. Next base: position 7,493 of record DATDMO010000191.1, read on the forward strand.
CGCTGCATGAAATGGGGCACGAGGTTGTCATTCTGCTGCCGCGCTATCGCGGCAATAAGGTGAAGTCTGTTCTGGTTTCGAGCGTCACCGTCGCGCTGGGCGATAAGCTGCGCTTTCCCGCTATCGTCGAGGGCCACCCTGTCGATGGCCTCCGCTATCTTTTTGTCGACGACCCCTTTTTCTTCGATCGTCCCCAGCTCTATGGCGACAAGAACGGCGACTACCCCGACAATCCCGAGCGTTTCGCGGAATTCTCTCGCGTTGCCATCGAATGCATCAAGCGCGTGTGGCTTCCGGACGTGGTTCACTGCCACGATTGGCAATCGGCGCTTGTGCCCGTGATTCTCCGGACCCAGCACGCCCAAGATCCCGTTGTCCGCTCGCTTCCAGTCGTCTTGACGATTCACAATCTCGCCTATCAAGGCATCTTTCCTCAGCCCGCGATGCGGGCCATCGGCCTTCCCGACAATCTCTTCACCATGGATTCCCTCGAATTCTACGGCAAGGTCAACTTCCTGAAGGGAGGCCTGATCTATGCGGACTATCTCACCACTGTGAGCCGCCGCTACGCGAAGGAAATTCAAACTCCTGAATTCGGCGCCGGCCTCGAAGGGGTAATCCGCAGGCGCTCGGATCACCTCGTCGGAATTCTGAACGGAGCGGATTATTCTCAGTGGAGCCCGGAAAGCGACACCTTCATCGCGCAAAATTATTCGGTCCACAACTTGGACGGAAAGAAAGCCTGCAAGAAAGATCTCCTCGCGGCCTTCAAACTGCCTGAGGAGAATATCGATCGGCCTCTCGCCGGAATCGTCTCGCGTTTTGTCGACCAAAAAGGTTTTGATCTGATCGCCGAAATCGCCCCCGCCCTCATGAAAGAGGATATCTCCATCGTGGCTCTGGGGACCGGCCAGCCCGAGTATGAAAAATTCTTCAAAAGCCTTGCGGAGAAATATTCAACACGCGTCTCGGTAAAAATCGGGTACGATAACGCGCTGGCCCACAAGGTCGAAGCCGGTTCGGATATGTTTCTCATGCCGTCCCGGTACGAGCCTTCTGGTCTAAACCAGTTATACAGTCTGCGGTATGGCACCGTTCCAGTCGTGCGTGCAACCGGAGGACTGGATGATACGATTCAGAACTTTTCCACTAAGACTTTGCAGGGGACTGGATTCAAATTTGAGCCTTACGAACCGAAGGCCCTGCTCGATTGCGTTCGGACAGCTCTAAAGCTTCACCGGGATGAAAAAATGTGGCAGGCTGTTCGTGCAAACGGAATGAAAAGGGATTTCTCCTGGAAGGTTTCGGCGGCCGCCTATGTCACTTTATATGAGGCGGCCAAGCGGTCCCGAATCCCAAAAGGCGCAGCATCATCTAAATAACTGCGGTTTGTCCCGGCCCTCAACCGGTCGCCGCCATAAGAGGAAAAAATGTCAGATAACATTCAATCAGTCAGTGATGCCAGCTTCCAAGCCGACGTCATTGAAGCCAGCAAAACCCAGCCTGTCATGGTCGATTTCTGGGCGGATTGGTGCCGCCCATGCCACATGCTTACGCCGACCGTGGAAGAAGTCGCGCGCGAACATGCCGGCAAACTAAAGGTTGTGAAGCTCAACGTCGATGAAAATATGAACGTCCCCGCCAAGTTCAGCATTCGCGGTATTCCCACGCTGCTGGTGTTCAAGGGCGGACAGGTCGCCGATCAGCTGGTCGGTGCCGTGCCCAAGGAACAAATCGTCAAGATTCTCGAGCGCCACATTTCCTAGGCGAACACCGGCATTGCTGTCAATTTGCCCTCACCTCTGGACCCGTTCGCACGGCATTTGCTGAGACACAGAAAATGCCGGGAAGAGCCGCACGGAGTCCCCCGCGGGCACAGCCATCGAAGAACGAGCGTCGAACTCGACGGCCAGACGAATATCGCCGCCCGGGAGTACGCGGAAAAAGCCGCCCTCAATTCGTTCTGCTGGAATGCGCAACTCCGGCGTTTCGCCCCACGCAATCGGCCGTGCACTACCATCCCCCGCCACCACGCAGTTGAACACCACGCTTCCGCACGCGTTCTCCTCGGGAACTGGCTCGCTCGGCCCCGGCTGATTCGGAACCAACCGTAGGCGGACTTGGTCATAGACGCCCTGCGGAATGGTGGCCTCGCCCAACGCGTTTGTCCCGCACGCATCCGTCGCTCGCGCCAAAAGGTCGACCTGCACGGGCCGCGTCGCAAGCTCCGGAGCCAGTTCCTGCCACTCGGCGGAATCCTCACCAGCCAGAGGCGCCGCAAGAGCTTCCACTCCGCGGAGGCTCACAAAAATGTGCTGGGTGCTTGGCGACTCGGCTGTCGCATCGGGGACCACAAATGAGCGCAGGCTCAGTCTTACGTTACCCGTCATCTTAGGAACCCTGCAGGTGGAGTCCGTGCCCGAGATGATTCCTCCGCCCGGATTTATCGTAATTGTCACGCACGAGTTGTCGCATCCCGTAAGCGACCCGCAGAAAAGAAGCACGGCGAAGAAAAGAAGCAACGCGAAAAGGCCTAACTTGAAAGCCTTCGCTGCGCCCGTGTGAGCCCCGTGGAGGCGCATGGAGGGAACTCCTGCCAGGGATTATCCGCGCGGCAGCACGGCGGCGTCAAGCGAAGGTAGGCCAGAGCGAATTCCTCGTCCATTCGCTTGAATCCTGCTTGACCATCGCCTCATCTACTTTGCTACGCACCGCGGCGGCGTTTTTCCGCCGGGACCGAGTTTCACAAATGTTCGTGGCCCCGGCGAAGCGCGCGATGCGTGCGAAGACTCAGGGCTTCATAGAAGAGAGGGCAATCACGTGAGCGAATCATTGAAGGGGAAAATTGCGGTAGTAACGGGCGCGAGCCGCGGCATCGGCCGCGCGATCGCGGTTCGACTTGGACGCGACGGTGCACTGGTCGCCGTGCACTATGGACGCAACCAAAAGAGCGCGGAAAGTACCGTGCGCGAAATCGAGGCGGCCGGAGGCGCCGCATTCGCGATTGGCGTCGAATTGGGTTCCGTCGAGAGCGTCGAGCAACTGTTCAAAACACTTGATGCGGAACTAACCAGACGAACTGGAGCGAATCGCTTCGATATTCTCGTCAACAACGCTGGGGTTGCTCCCGACTCAGCAGTCGCGACGGCCACCGAAGAAACCTACGACGAGGTCTTTGCGCTGAATGCAAAAGTTCCGTTCTTTGTCAGTCAGAAAGCTTTGCCGCGCCTCCGCGACGGCGGCCGCATCATCAATATTTCCTCGGCTGTCACGCGCATTGCGTTTCCCGCCAAGGCCGCTTACGCGATGACCAAGGGCGCGCTGAATATCCTCACACTCGAACTCGCCAAAGAGCTTGGCGCACGAAACATTACTGTCAACTCTCTCGCCCCTGGTTTCACAGAGACCGATATGGCCGCTGACATCCTCAGCGACCCGAAAGGCCGTCAATTCGCAAGCTCTGCCTCCGCACTTGGCCGAGTCGGGCAGCCGGACGACATTGCCGATGCCGCGGCGTTTCTCGCATCGCATGATGGCAGATGGGTCACCGGCCAGTACCTCGACGTCACCGGCGGTGCCCTACTCTAAGGCTTCGCCCACCTCGTATCCCTTTCGCTTGATTCCGGCTGCCGCCCCGAATATAGTCGCAGCCCAGCGGAGGGGTGGGGAATGAGACCTAGGGCTTTCGCCGTCTGTTTTGCGATTCCTTGTTTATTGCTGCTCACAACTGCGCCCGCACGTGCGCACCACTCGTTTGGCGTCGAGTATGACGCCAACAAGCCGGTCACGCTGACGGGCGTGATTACCAGCATTGAGTGGACCAATCCTCATAGCTTCATCTATATCGACGTTAAAGATGAAAGCGGCAAAGTTACCAACTGGAAATTCGAAGGCTACCCTCCCGGCGTTCTCTACCGAAGCGGATGGAAACGCGACTCCACTATAAAAACTGGCGACACAATCACCATTTTCGGCTGGCGGGCGCGGACCGGCGGTGCGTGGGGGCACGCCCGCTCGGTCACTTGTCCGGATGGCAAGAAGCTCTATTTCGGCCCCGCGCCCGGCCTCGGTGATGGCGGAGCCGCGCCGCAAGTCGCCACACCGCCGTCGAACTAGCGGAGGAGGCTCGTCATGAGAAACAATCTCGCAATCGTAGCCGTTGCCTCGCTACTGATTTTGCCGGCAAGCCTCGTTGCGCAGCAGAAGTCACCCGCGCAAAACTCGCCCACGCAGATATCCTCGGCGCAAAACTCCTCCGCGCCCTATGTCTATCCGCCGCCTGTTAGCCCAAACGTGCCCCGCGCTGCGGATGGTCATCCGGATCTCACGGGAGTATGGCAAGGCGGCAGCAACCGCATCGGTACGTGGGAGGAAACTAACAGCGGCGATGGTCCGCTTGGCGAGAGTGGCCCAATCAGTCCTTACGCGATCAAAGGTCCTCAGCCGAAGCCGCCTTATCAACCGTGGGCCGCGGCGAAAGTGGTCGAGGCCTACAACCGTCGCGGGATTGACGAGCCGATGGTGCGCTGCCTCCCGCCCGGCACGCCGCGAACCACGTTGATGGGCTTATTCCCGATGCAGATCGTGCAGACTCCAAAAACAGTCGTCTTGCTGTTCGAGGTCTTTCACATTTTCCGCATCATCCCGATCGATGCCAAGCACCCCGACGATCTCGAGCCGAGCTTCATGGGCGATTCGGTGGGCCATTGGGAAGGCGACACGCTCGTAGTGGATGTCACCGGCTTCAACGATAAAACTTGGCTCTCCGGCACCGGTACCATTCACAGCGAAAAGCTGCATGTGGTCGAGAAATTCACCCGCGTGGATGAAAACACGATCGTCTACGAAGACACCGTCGAGGATCCCGTCGTCCTCACCGGCCCCTGGACTCGCCACGGCACGCTCATGCTCCGTCCGGGAACCCGCATCCGCGAATACGAATGCGTCGAAAACAACCAGGACATGCAGCGCTACGAGGAATTGCTAAAAGACCCCTCGGTCTTCATGCGAAAACCGCAAACGCACTAACCTGGTGGAAGCCCCACGATCACGCCAGCAGTTTGGTGGAAGCCCCCCAATTATGCGAGGGAAAAAGCGCCCCATGAAATCGGGGCTTTGGCCCAGGCTGTTGTCAGCTGGCTTTCGCAAACGGTTTGCGTAGGCCAGCTTGCTCGAGCAGCGGCAGGACTTCTCGTGTGAAGCGCTTCACGCCATCGATATAGTCCGGCCAAGTCATGATCACGCCATCGAGTCCCACGTTGGACATGCGCTCCAATTCCTCGGCGATACTCTGCGCCGTCCCGACAAGGGGATGCCCAGCGCCGACCGCCATTCGCCGCCGCATCGCCGCAAGCTGCTCGGACCCCGCCGGAATATTGTTCTCGGCGCTGATCGTCGCCATGATGCTGTCCATCACCTCGTTATCGAGGTATTCCACCGCATAGCGATGCAAGTATTCTTCTGCTTCCTTCTTCGTGTCGCGCTGCACCACCGAAACATTGGTCCATAGCTGAATCTCTCGACCGAATTCTTCGCGCGCCATCTTTTTGTAATTCTCTACCGCCGGCCGCCACTCTTCCGGAGTATCACCGCGCGGGCTGATTAGCCCGATCTGCGAATTCTTCGCCGAAAAGCGCATCCCGACCGGTGAAAGCGCCGCATTCATGATCGGCACTCCTCCCTTTTGGAGAGGCTGAGGGCGCGAGATCGCCTTCTTCATGTGAAAAAACTTCGAGTTCTCGTCGAATTCTACTGGCTCGGTCCAAAGCCTCCTCACGACTCGCAGCCACTCCTCTAGGTAAATGTAGCGCTGATCGTGTTCCATCAAGTCGATGCCGAACATGTCGAATTCCCGGCGATTCCATCCGCCAACCACATTCAGCGCAAAGCGGCCGCTGGAAATCGCGTCAATCGTCGCGCACTGCCGGGCGACCATCAGCGGGTGCATCGTCGGTGCGTGCGACGTGGCGAACACGCACGTATGCTTCGTGGCCTGCGCCATCGCCGCCGCCCACGCAAAAACGTCCAGCACATCATTCGTGGGATGGTTCGGCTTGCCGTCGAGATACCCCTTCCACCGCGCGATGGGGACGATTGCCTCGAGGCCGGCTTTGTCCGCCACGAGGGCCGCCGTGAGCGTGTTCTCCCACGTCGGGTACAGCACCTCCGGAACGAAAGTCATGTTCGCGATTGTGTTGGTGCAGAAGGTGCCGAGTTTCAGTTTGTTATCGTTGAAGATGGGGTTCGCGGAGCGCTCTGTCATCGCCCGATATTCTGCCAGAGATTTCCAGATTTACACAGGCCTAGAGCAACGCGGGACTATCCTCACGATTTTAGAATCTCGCGCGAGTGAGCTATGCTAAAACCAAAGTGGGCGATTGCTATGCAGCTCGGCAGGCACAAGATCGGATCAAGGGAACCAAAACACCGCCGCCACGTCGTGCTGGTGCTGGCGGTCTGTTTTCTGGCTTGGCAGGCGTTTTCAGCCGGCACGGCGCCGACGCTTCCCGATCCGGGTAATCCTCGGATGGGCCGGGATCAACAGGAAAAGCTTGGATTGCAGGTGGCAGCCCAGGTCTACCAGCAAATGCCCGTGCTGCCGGATTCCAGCCCCGAAACGAAGTACATCCAAGCCTTGGGTCAGCGGCTTGCGGCCACGATCCCGCCCAAGCGCTCTTGGCCGTTTCAATTTCACGTGATCGAGCAAAAGGAAATTAACGCCTTCGCGCTGCCGGGCGGGCCCATGTTCGTGAACGTCGGCACTATCGTCGCCGCGGATAACGAGGCGGAGCTGGCCGGAGTCATGGCACATGAGATGGGGCACGTTTACATGCAGCATTCCGCTAAGCAGCAGGACAAAGCAACTCTTCTTGGGGGTCTCGCAGGCATTGCCGGAGCGATTGCAGGGAACATCGGCGGCAACTGGGGAACGCTTGCGCAGAGCGGAATTCAGATCGGTGCTGGCACTCTTATGCTGAAGTATTCGCGCGGCGATGAGGCGCAGGCCGATTCTGTCGGCGCCATCATTCTCTGGAAGGCCGGATTCAATCCTATGGCCCTGGCTGATTTCTTTCGGAAGATCGAAGCTCAGGGCGGCAACGGACCTCAGTTCTTGAGCGATCATCCAAATCCTGGCAATCGCGAACAGGCCATCAAGATGGAAATTCGAGAATGGCCGCCACGCCACTACTCGGGCAACAGTCCCCAATTCGCTGTGGTTCGCCAGGATGCCGCCAAAGTCCCCGCATATACCGCCCAGGAGATCGCGGCGGGGGCCAAGGACGGCCGATGGGCCGCGCAAAATGCGAAAAATGGGGCCATCCTTCCCGGAGCTGCCGGTGTTCCGGCCTCGGGGACGACCGCCAATTCTGTGATTCCAACCGTTCCTCGCGCGCCGCTAACGAGTGTGCAGCCGAGCCTCAATTTTCGGTCGGCGACCATCGGTGAAGTAACCATTCAACGGCCCGATAATTGGGATGTGACCCAAAGCCAGGACTCGCGGTCGGCCACCATCGCCCCGTCTGCCGGCGTCTCCGGTGGCGCCGTGGCCTACGGGGTGGTGATTCAGTCGGTTTCTCTAACTGACTCCAATATGAGCGCGGAACAACTTACGAGCGCCGCCGCGAAAAACCTCCAAGCCAATGATCCCAACATGAAGCAAAGTGGCGAAATAGAAACGATCAGGGTGGACGGACAACCAGCCGGCAGCGCGCGACTTGCCACCGTTTCTCCGATGCCCGGCCCGGACGGCAAATCGCAGCCCGAGCGCGATTGGCTCGTCGCCGTTCCGCGAGGCGGCGCCCGGGCGATCCTGTTGGTGTTTGTTGCGCCTGAATCTCACTTTGACGTGATGAAACCCACCTTTGAGAAGATGCTGCACAGCATACGATTCTAGGTCGCCCCGTCGGTCGCTTTTCGCATCTTTCACTACCGTGGCATTGCTGACCCTGCTGGCAGTCTTGTCGGTGGCTTGCCGCGGTTCAACCGTGATATGCTCCCCCGCGTTTTTCCCCACTCTTTAGGTTCGTCGGTTCCTTCAAGTCGAGATTCCGAGGAGGGTTACATCATGAAGAAGTACGTCGCTGAGTTCATCGGGACCTTTTTTCTCGTCCTCACCGTTGGGTGCACCGTAATCGGCAGCCCCGTAGGGGCACTTGCGCCCTTGGCGATCGGTTCGGCGCTCATGGTAATGGTTTTTGCTGGTGGCCATGTTTCCGGGGGACATTTCAACCCGGCCGTTACGCTGGGCGTTTGGCTGCGCGGTAAGTGCGACACCAAAGACGTGGCTCCCTACATGATTTCTCAGTTTATCGCGGCGGTGCTCGCCGCTCTGGTCGTTAGATTTTTCAAGGCCGGCATCGCTGTTACGCCCATGCGACCCGTCGCCCTGCCGGCGCTTCTCGCCGAGTTTCTCTTCACCTTTGCGCTGGTGTACGTCGTGCTGAACGCCGCTACTGCCAAAGGCACGGCTGGCAATTCTTTTTATGGGCTGGCCATCGGGTTCACGGTGATGGTCGGAGCGTTTTCTGTGGGCAACATCTCCGGAGGAGCGTTCAATCCAGCGGTAGCGTTGGGCATATCCGCTATGGGGCTCTCGACCTGGTCGAATATCTGGATTTTCCTCGTGGCCGATTTCCTCGGTGGTGCCGCGGCCGCTGGTGCTTTTAAGGTAGTGAATCCAGCTGACGCCTAGTCGGACCTGTCAAACCGCAGCTGCAGGCACAGACTCAAGGCTGCGCCATCCGCCCCCTATCCATGCATTCAAGGATGGTGCGCTGGAGCCGCCCCGGGGTTCGTGCACCGAAACGCCACCAAACAGCCGCTTGGCATACCCTTTTCAATCTATTTTCCCCTTCTTTCGCTCCTAGTACCCGATCTCGGACGCAACGCTTCCCTGCGTCCACGCATCTTCTTTTCTAGAAACAAACGCATATCCAGCCTCGGCCCTAGGGCAGCCACCAATCGGCCTGCGGATTCTTGTGACGGAAAGTTAAAGTAACGATGATGATCCGAATTTGCCGATTGAATTGGATTCTTCGCCGTGCAACGCTTAACCTTCCACCCAGTCCGAGAGTTGTCACACCCGGAAATGAAGAAAGGGTTTTGAACGCATGAAGCGGTCCGCCGAACTCGATGCCGCGCGCGGCATGATGTTGGTTTGGATGACGCTCGTCCATCTGCCCACCGTCCTCAGCGCACGCGTGAACCAGCCGTTCGGCTACGTTTCCGCGTCCGAAGGATTCATTTTCCTCTCCGCGTTGCTCACAGGCCGCATCTACTTCCGCATCTTTGAACGCGACGGTGCCGCCGCCATGAATCTCAAACTTTTTCTTCGCGCGGTGCGCCTGTACATCTTCCACTTATTTTTGCTCCTTTTCGCATTCGCAGCTGTCAGCCGCTACGCCCTTCACGGACGCCCCGCGC